>JAYVMM010000937.1:0-10673 GCA_043758975.1 Planctomycetota bacterium
TGGCGAGCCCGCCGGGGGGGTGGCCGGCTGGGCCGGGTGGATGGCCTCCGCGCTGCTGCCGGCGGTGGTCCCGGGCGCGAAGATCATGCCGCAGTCGCCGCAGCGGATGCGCGTGCCGATGGTCAGCCCGGTGGTGCGATAGCGCGCGCGACAGCGCGGGCAGGGCGCGATCTCCGGCATGCCGGCATCGGCGGGGGTGCCCGTCAGCTGGGGTGGGGCCTCGGCCACGCGCGCGTCTCCAGCCGTGAGGATGACCGCGGGAGAGCCCCGGCGCAAGCCCGGCTCCGCGCCGCCTGCGCCGTGCGCACCCGGCTCAGCAGCAGCGCGGACCGCCGCCCCGATGGTCAAAATAGCGGCGGTAGAACTCCCGGCGGCTGAGCAGCTGGTGTTGGTGGCCGCGGTGGTCGGCGAGGTAGCGCTCGTAGGCGTCATCGCCCGACCAGCTGCGCAGCAGCCGCCAGCAGGCGCGCACCCCGTCTAGCGCGCGCGCGATCATGCCTGGCTCAGCCCGCTGTGCCCCGGCGCAGGACCAGGCCGCTCCTCGCGGCTGAGCGGCTTGCGTCCGCTCAGCAGCAGCCAGCACTCCCAGGCGCACAGCAGCAGCATGGCGACGATCACCGCCATGAAGAGCGCGCACAGCACGCAGTCGAGCCGCTGATTGAACAGCTGCTGGCGCAGGCTGTCCTCGACCTTGGTCGCCAGCCCGCCGGCGCTGAGGGTGACGTTGAGCGCTGCGGCCTTGGCCAGGAAGCCGAGTGCCGGGCTGGGGGAGAAGATCTTGATCCAGCCGGCGCTGAGCGTCACCGCCACCAGCCAGCCCAGCGGCAGCACGGTGACGGCGGCGTAGCGCGCCTTGCCCATGCGCACCACGATCACCGTCGCCACCGCCAGCGCCACCGCCGCGAGCACCTGGTTGGCGATGCCAAACAGCGGCTGCAGCGCGAGCACCCCGCCCTGGCCGTCGGCGAGCGCGGCGAGCACGAAGTAGCCCCAGCCGGCCACTACCAGCGCGCTGGTGGCGATGGTCGCCGGGTACCATGAGGTGCGAGCGAAGGCGGGGTGGGCGTGGGCGAGCAGGTCCTGGAGCAGGAAGCGCCCGACGCGGGTGCCGGCGTCGACGGTGGTAAGGATGAAGAGCGCCTCGAAGAGGATGGCGAAGTGGTACCAGAAGCCCATCAGCGCCTGGCCGCCGAGCAGGGTGCTGAAGATGTGCGCCATGCCCACCGCCAGGGTCGGCGCGCCGCCGACGCGCCCGATGATGGTGTCCTCGCCGACCTCGCGCGCCACCCGCGTGAGGTCGGCGGGGGTGATGCTGGTGTTCAGTGCACCAAGCCAGCCGTTGACCTGGCCGGCGGCGGCGACGGGATCGAGGGCGAGCGCATGCAGGGCGCCGGCGTTCATCGCGAAGTAGATCCCGGGGTGCAGGGCGCAGGCGGCGATCAGCGCGAGCACCGCGACCAGGCTCTCGGTGAGCATGCCGCCATAGCCGATCAGGCGCACGTCGGCCTCGCTGGCGATCAGCTTGGGCGTGGTGCCGCTCGCGACCAGGGCATGGAAGCCGCTGATCGCGCCGCAGGCGATGGTGATGAAGCAGAAGGGGAAGATGGTGCCGCCGACCACCGGCCCGCCGCTGACCCACGCCCCGCTGCCGACGCATAGCGGGTTGATCGCCGGCATGGCGAGGTCGGGCAGCACCACCAGCACCCCGACGGCGAGCAGAATGATGGTGCCGACCTTGACGAAGGCGCTGAGGTAGTCGCGCGGCGCCAGCAGCAGCCATACCGGCAGCACCGAGGCGATGAAGCCGTAGGCGATGATGCCCCAGGCGACCTGCTGCTTACTGAATGTACAGGCTTTGGCCCAGGCGGGGACGTCGGCGACCGCCTTGCCCAGCCACAGGGCGCCGATCAGCGCCACCACCCCGAAGACGCTCGCCTCCAGCACGCGGCCCGGGCGCAGCACGCGCATCCACAGCCCCATGGCGAGGGCGATCGGCACCGTCATGAGCAGCGTCACGCTCGCCCATGGCGATTCGGCCACGGCATTGACCACCACCAGGGTGAGGAAGGCGATGAGGATGATGATAATGCCGACGATGGCGACCAGGGCGAGCAGCCCGGCGCCCGGCCCGACCTCCTCCTTGGCCAGCTGGCCGAGCGACTTGCCGTCGCGCCGCAGCGAGGCGCACAGGATGACCAGGTCCTGCGCGGCGCCGCCCAGCACCACCCCGACGATGATCCACAGCGCGCCCGGGAGGAAACCGAACTGGGCGGCGAGGATGGGGCCGACCAAGGGGCCGGCGCCGGCGATGGCGGCGAAATGGTGGCCGAACACCACCCAGCGGTTGGTCGGCACGTAGTCGTGGCCGTCATCGAGCCGCACCGCCGGGGTTGCGCGCGCGGGGTTGAGCGCGAACAGGCCATCGCCGATGATGCGGCTGTAGAAGCGGTAGCCGACCGCGAAGCTGCACAGCGCGGCGGTGAGCAGCCAGGCGGCGTTGACCGGCTCGCCATGCTTGAGCGCGAGCACCGCGAAGGCGCCGGCGCCAAGCAGGCTGAGCGCCGTCCACAGCAGGATGGAGAGCGCGCGCAGCGGCGGCTTCAGGGTCATCGGCACCTCGGCATCAGGGGACGGTCCAGACCGCCACGCTAGGGCGATTCCCGCCTGCGCCAACCCCGCCCACCCCCGCCCACCTCCACTGGAGCCGCGCGCGCCGCCAGCTCAGCCGTTGCCCGGCGCGGTGCCGCCATCCGCCGCCACCAGCGTGACCGCGACGATCTCGAGAGCATCCGCCTGCTGCCCGCGAGGCACGATGGCGCCGGCGGCGGTGATCTGGAAGAGCGCGGGCTTGAAGTTGTCGATCCACACCGGCCCGAGCGCGGCAGCGAGGGTGTGGCGCGCGCCGGCGCGGTGCCAGTACAGCTGGCGTCCGTCAGCGGTGGTGATCAGCACATGCCAGCGCGGTTCGTCAGCCATGCCGGCATGGTGCCTGCGGCTGTGGCCGATGCCAGGCTCATGCGCTAGCGCGCACTACGCCCTGGATCGCCGTGTACGCGCGGGCATAACCGACCGCCATGCTGCGCCCAATCCGTCCTGCACCCGGCACCGCGCGCTTTGCACTGGCGCCGCTGCTGCTGCCGACCAGCGCGTGGGCGGCGATCGCCGGGCTGCCGGAACCGCCCACTCCGCGCGAGCTGCCCCAGCATTGGGTCGCCTTCAATGACGACATGCTCGGCGATGCCATCCTCGACACCGACGACTACCGCACCGGCAACGTCAATGCTGGCCTGACCATCGGCGACCTGGTGATCGCCGGCGACTACAGCGCGTTCACCCGCCGCCACGACCCCGGCTACACCAACGGGACGCGCGTCGACGAGGCCACCCTCACCGTCGGCCTGCGCCTCGACCCCCACCTGCCGAGCGAGATCCGCCGCCGCACCTTGCTGCTCGCCGGCATCGGCCTGCGCAGCGACGGCGACCTCGGCGGCGAGCTCTCGCAGGATGCCATCCACCGCACCTTCTCCTTCCCGCAGGCCCACCTCGTCTACGACCGCCACAGCCTGTCCACCACTCCGCTCGCCTGGGCCTACGGCAGCATGGACACTGCCCCTTGGCATCCGGGCACCTGGCACGCCGCCCTGGTCGGGCAGCTCGAGGGCGCTGCGCTGGCGAGCGCGCGTGGCGAATTCCAGGAGCACATCGGGGTCAGCCTCTCGCTCATCGGCGAGGTGGGCAGCGCCTGGCTCGGCTGCGACTACGTGTGGAATGGAGGGCGCCAGGCGACCACCACCGCTGCCCAGGTGGCGGAACATGAGAGCGGGACCTGGATCAACGCCGGGCTGGCGGCAAGCAACGGCATCTTCCTCAGCGCCGGGGTCGATGCCCACACCCACGGCATCAGCGGTAGCGTGGGCTACGCCGCGCAGGCGCCGTCACCGCCGGCGGCCGCAGGCGAGATCGCCGCCGCCGGCGGCGACGTCAAGCTCACCCTGCTCGAACTCGAGTACTTCAAGGGCAGCGGTGCGACTGGGATGCGCCTCTCCGGCGCGTGGTTCGAGTCCGCCGACCCGCTCCCCCTGGGCGGGCGCTTGGCGTGCGCCTGGTTCTTCGACTACCATTTCGGCGCCGACTATGACTACCATTGGCAGGGCAACCGCGTCGACTTCGACCAGCTGGTGCTCGGGCCCGAACTTCAGCACACCCTCGGCACGAGTTGGCTGCCGCGCTGGCTGCCGCTGCGCCTGCAGGGATTCGCCGACGCTGGCGTCGGCGTGCGCTTCGAGCGCGTCAAGGTGGTCGACGCCGGCCAGCACCGCTTCAACCAGGATACCGGCGGCGCCCTGGTGGTGCAGCCCGGCGCCGGGGCGCGCCTGCGCTGGTGCGCCGAGCAGGACGAGGCCCATCCGGCGTGGTTCAACCTGCTCTGGCTCGGCTACGGCTACGATTACTGGATTCCGCTGCAGCACGCGCCGATCTCCAACGGCAGCGACCACGCCGACTACCTGCGCCCGGGCATGGGCGGCCATTACAGCGTCGGCTATTCCATCAGCTGGTAGCTCTGCCGGGCCTGCGCGCTCCGTCTCCTGCATCACATGACGGCGCAGGGGTTGGGCGCCAGGTCGGACACGCCATAGCGACTAGAACCATGGGGGCCGCATCCCGCATGCTCCAACGGTCGCTCCGTTGATGGCGTGCTGGAAAAAGTGGGAATGGACCTTCGCAACGTCGTCCAGCTCCGACCGGATCATCGCTAGTGCCCTTGGCAGCAGGCGTTCATCCGGCATGCCTTCAAAGTGCTCCCCCACCAATGCTTTCAAGACTGCGAATGAGCCGTTCCCTGATGGACACGATAGTGGCGAATGTCCCCGTCCCCAAGAGCCGTGGACGGTCACGCAGCGAGATTAACCCCTCGATTGTGGATGCCCATGCCCGTCGGATATCGCTTCCTGAGGACTCATATCTCGATTCCCAGAGGCCATCGACCCACATCGGTAGCATCAATAGGTCGAGGTCCTGGAGATCCTTGTCGAGCCGCCGTGCCCACGCCATTGGCTCACGAGCCTCACGGCTGGCAGCGATAAGTTCAGAAATGGATTGCCCGATTGCGCCGGCTTTCGACGCCGCCAATCCCAGGCGATTCAGCCGGCGCATGCGCAGCTGCGCCAACGATGGGCCGAAACAACGCTCATACAAATGGTTACGGATAATCCACGGCTCCAGAACACGGGCGGCACCAATATCGGCTCCAGTACTGAGCTTGGCGAAGAACTGAACCCTATCACGAGCCTGGACATCGATGGTGGCGATGAGGTCGAGGGTGATGGCTGGATCACGATTCCAGGTGAAGCGATAGACCCGACTACCGCCTTCAGGTACAGGCGTCCAGTCTGCTTCAATGGCCCGCGCCACGTCCTCTCGTTCCTCACGCTCGATAATCACGTGCAGATCCATGTCTGTGGTCGCCCGCGGAACGGGCAGGGTCACCGCCGTCCCGGTCAAGGCATGGGTCTGCGCCGCATGCCAATCCCGGATAGCCTGACCGCCGATCAGGATCGCACGCTCCTGTGTTCCGGTGGCGGAGATGAATGCCGTTAACGCAGCCGCGACGTTGTGTTCGATCGACATCAGCCGTTCCTCGTCCGGGCCTTGGTCGCTTCCATGTCCTGGCTATCGAGCCAATCTCTCCAGGCGTCCTCAGCTGCCTGACGCACGCGAGCGTCGGCATGGTCGATGGCGTCAAGCGCCGCCAGCCCCCACGGCCAACCTGAGGGGTAAAGGCCACTGTTCTGCCGACGTTCATACAGGCGAATGGCGGGATGCTGGTCAGGCAACACGCATATGGTCGAGATGGGGATCCGGGCGATGTGGGGATCCTGGATCAGGGTGAGATCGAGCGATTTAATCAATGAATCGAGATCACGTTCAGCGGTATAGAGAAAAACCTCTATACCGTTTTCAGCGCTCTGTGGCATGAGCCACGACCTCGCACCGACGCCAGGACCGCCTTCCAGTACGGTGATTCCGGATGGAAAGCACACCGGCGTTGTGCTCCGCAATGACTTCCGCAGCGCTTTCCAAGGCTCTTTGGCGACGAAATGACGGTATGTGGGCCGCAGGCTGGCGTGGCCAGTGGCCGAGCGCCACTCTCGCCAGCGATCGACGACGAGGCCTGAGAGTGCTGTACGCCGTTCCGCCGGGAATACCAAGCGCCTCGTATTGCCGATGGCCGAGAGTACTGGATCTGCAGCCACGAGGCCGACCGTCTCCATGTGCTTCACCCACAAGCGCACGGTGTATGAAGCCAAGCCGGTGGTATCGATGAGCTCCGGAATGGTGAATCCACCAGGTAGACACCATGCACCAATGGTCAACCAAAGTTCAGAGGCCCTGCTGGGTCCGCGCGTCCCTTTGATTGACGACGTTGGTGTATGGGGAGACAGCAGGCGCCCCAAAAGCGGAAGAATTATCAGCCGGTGCTTGGAGAGCATACGGAGCAATCCACGCCCCGCATCGTTGAACCATGATACGGGCGCGAGATCTCCCGCTGGGTGGTTGGCCTTGCCGGGATACCGCAGCATTGCCGGGATCTTCTCGTCACTTCTCGACTCGTCGTAGTAGGACTCTGGCTTTCGCAGAACGACCTGGAGAACAGCGACTTCACGATTCTGGCCATCCAATATCGTCACTGAAGCGCGGTGCTTCGCGATGGCACCTATTCTAATCCGGAATCCGCCCATGCCGCGTAGGAGGAGTTCGGGTTCATCATGTGCTAGAGTAGACACAGATTTGATTATACTGCTATACTATCTTGAGTAAATGAATAAATATCGTAATACCTCATAAGCGCTTCCGATGACCCTTCACTGAGAATATGCATCGCCTGCTTGCCATGCGGTCGATCCGGATCGGGAGGGGTGCCGGCGCGCAGCCGCGGCACGGCGGCGGTCGCTGTACCATTACCAAAGTAATCGTCATTGGCGCAAGGCAGCGCAGAGTAGCGCTGGAGGCGGGACATGGCGGAATTTCCGCCATGGTGAGCCCCCTGGGCGCGGACATTCTTACCAGGCATCGCACCCACAATCCCACTGGAGGTTCCCATGTCCCGCTTCGCCATCGCATCCCTCGCCCTGCTCGCTTTTGCCGCCTGCCCGGTCCGCCTGATGGCGGTGGAGGAGGAGGAGCATCCGCGCATCGAGCGCTCCATCCACGAGCTCGAGGAGACCGTCAAATTCCTCGAGAACGCGCCGCACGATTTCGGCGGCCATCGCGAAGCGGCGATCAAGGAGTGCCGCGAAGCGATCCGCCAGCTGCGCGAGGCGCTCGCCTTCGCCCACCGCCACTGAGCACGCGCGCGTTCACGGCGGCGCTGCGCCCGCGCCCGGCAGCGCCGCCGGTCTGGCGCTGGTCAGCGCCAGGAACACCTGCTCGAGACTGTCGCCGAGCTCGAGCCGGTGCACGATGATGCCGAGGGCGGTCAGCCGCCCCTGGAGCGCGAGCGCCACCGCCTGCTGATCACCGTCGCAGGCGAACTGGAGGGTGCCGTCCTCCTGCACGCTGCAGGTGGTCACCCCGGGCAGGCGGGCGAGCTCATCGAGTTCGGAGGGGGTGAGCGTGCGCCCCGGCTGCACGCGCAACACGGGCCGGCGTCCGCACAGCTCGGCCACCGGACTGTCGGCACGCACCACCCCGCGTTCGAGGATCACCACGCGGTCGCAGAGCTCCTGCATCTCGCTGAGATCGTGCGAGCTCACCACCACCGCGACGTCGCGGCTGCGCACTTCGCGGATGAGCCCGCGGATGATGCGCGCGTTGGCGGGATCGAGCCCGGCGGTCGGCTCGTCGAGCAGCACCAGGGGCGGGCTGCCGAGGAAGGCCTGGGCGAGGGCGAGGCGCTTGTACATGCCATGCGAGAGCTCGGTGGCGCGGCGCGCGAGGTAATCGCCCAGGCCGACGCGATTGAGCATGCGCGCGACCTCCGCCTCGGCGCCGGCGCGGCTGCGCCCGCGGAAGCGCAGCAGCCAGGCGAGCTGCTCGAGGATCGGCAGGTCGCCCTGGAAGCGCGCGTCCTGCGGCAGCACGCCGACCATGCCGAGCGCCTGGTCGGGGGCATGCCCGTCGATGGCGATTCGCCCGGCATCGGCGCGGATGTAGCCGGCAACCACCGCGAACAGGGTGGTCTTGCCGGCGCCGTTGGCGCCGAGCAGGCCGACGATCGTCCCCGGCGGCACGCTGAAGCCGACGCGGTCGAGGACCAGCTTGGCGCCGTAGCTGCGGCTGACGCCGTCGAGCAGGAGGGCGGGGGTCATCTCAGAGGTCCCGGGCCTGGAAATGGCGCAGGCCGAGCCAGGCGTACAGCGCGCCGTAGCCCAGGCAGGCCAGCGCCGCGCCGCCCACATACCACCACGACGGGTTGAAGAGCCAGAACTGCACCGCCGCCGGCAGCAGGTTGATGATCCAGATCAGCGGTTCCCAGATCTGTGCCGAGGCGACCAGGGCGAGAATGGGCAGGCCGAGGGTCAGGCCGTAGAGGGTGCCGAGCGCCATCAGCCCGCCGTCGATCAGGGTCGAGATCAGCATGCCGAAGGCGACGTAGGGCAGGGTGGTGAGCACCAGCGCCGCGGTCGCGCGCGCGCACCAGGCGAGGTGCGGACCCCAGGGCTGGGCGGGCTGGGCGAGGCCGAGGGCGACGGCTGCCACCGCGCCGAGCACCAGGGTGGCGGCGCCGGCGAGCAGGGCGGAGGCGAGCAGGCGGCCGAGGAAGATGTCGCGCCGCGCGGTGCGCAGGAGCAGGAAGTGGAAACCGTGCTGGGCGGCGTCGCGCGCGATCTGGTTGAAGGAGGCGGTCGCCGCCGCCAGCGCCACCATCACCGAGAGCATCAGCCAGCAGAAGGAGGTCATCGCGCTGTGCTCGACCACTAGGAAGTGCGCCCAGGCCACGCTCGCCCCGTCGGCTGCGCCGGGGAGCTGCGGCTCCTCGTGCAGGATGGTGCGCAGCATCCAGCGCGTGCCGCTCTCGACCAGGGCGCCTGGCACCGGGTGCGGGCGGCCATCGCCGGTGAGCTTGCCGTTGAGGTGCTCGGCGCTGCCATTGAGCTCGACCATCACCAGCACCGCGATCAGCCCGCTCGAGATGTAGCCGAGCAGGAAGCCCGGCCCGGCGGCGCCGCGCAGGGTCTGCCGCAGCGCCAGCTGCAGATTGAGGAGCAGCGGGCTGCTTGCCACCCGCGTATCGCCAACGAGGTCGCTGGAAGGCAGGGTCGGCGGCAGCCAGACGTCGCGCACCACCAGGTTGATCCACAGCAGCAGCACCAGGGGATAGAAGACCTCGAGCACGGTGACCACCACCATGTCGCTGTGGTCGGCGCGCGCGGCGGCGTCGACGCCAGCCATGGCCAGCGCGGCGGCGCCATAGTAGGTGGAGAGCTGGCGTCCGAAGACGGGGGACTGGCGGTAGAGGCCGAAGCCGGAGACCGCGAGCAGGACCGCACGCACCGCGCTCCAGCCCACCGTCATCCAGTTCAGCCACGCAGGATCGTGGGCGAAGGGCGTTGGGCCATGCTCGACCTTGCCATGCGCGGCCATGGCGATGCGCACCAGGGCGCCGAGCATGAACAGCACGCTCAGCCCGCTGCCCGCCAGGTTCAGTCCGGCGAGGAGGGTGATGCTGCCGGGGCGGGTGGTGACGGCCATCGCCGGGATCACAGGGCGCGCCGGGCGCGGTGCAAGCCTTCTGGATCCAGGGTGCGGCGAGGCGAGGTACCGAACCAGGCCGCCCGCCTGCTCATCCGCACAGCTGGCCCGCCGATTGCACCGCCCTCGGCGCCGCCCACCATGCACCCGCATGTCTGGGCTCTGCCGCCTGCTCATAGTCTGCCTGTGCGCACTGCACGCTCCGGGTGCGCTCCATGCCGCCGAGCACACCCCGCTGTCTGCCGACGAGCGGGCGGAGCTCCAGCGCATCGTGGTCAACGCCTGCGCCCTCGGCTTCCCCGATCCCGCCGGTGCGCGCCTCTTCCAAGGTGAGCTGCGCATCACCGCGCCCAGCGCCTCCTCGCCTGGCATCCAGGTCACCACGCGCTGCGAAGGGGTCCATGCCCTGCTCGCCGACGGCAGCTGGATGGTCGGCTGCCAGCAGCGCCTGCGCGCGCAGGACGGCCTCACCATCGACGCCCAGAGCCTCACCGCCCTCGATTGGCAGCAGCTGCAGCACGGGGAGGGGGACTGGGAGCGGGGTTCCGATCTGCTCGAGTGCTCCGACCAGGGCGACTGCGACCCGTACCTGGCAGGCTCCGGGGCCAGGTTCGCGGTCGCGCTCGCTGCCGGAGTTTCCCAGCTCGATGAGCTGGTCGAGAGCATGGTGGACGACTACACCGCCCGCGAGCTGCCGTGGGACGAGCGCGCGCTCTCCATCCTCAATCCGCGCGATGCGCCGGGCTACTGGCGGGACTTCTCCGCCATGCAGGTCCGCCACGCCGATGCCCACCCGCGGCTGCCGGCAGCGCGCGTGCTGCGCATCGCCCTGACGCTGTGGTTCCGCCGGCAGCTGCTGCCGCTGCCCGTGCCCTTCCTGCCGTTGACCCCGGCGCAGGCGGAGGCGGGCGCACGCGCATTCGGCGGCGACGATGCGCGCATCGCCGAGCATCTCCGCCTGATGGCCGCGCGCGCCGCCC
>JAYVMM010000938.1:0-3927 GCA_043758975.1 Planctomycetota bacterium
CTAGGTGCGGGCGCGCGCGAGCACTCCGCGCACGTCGGACACCCGGCCCTCGAGGGCGGCGATGGCGACCATGGCCGGGCTCATGAGCAGGGTGCGCCCGGAGGGCGAGCCCTGGCGGCCCTTGAAGTTGCGGTTGGACGACGAGGCGCTGACCTGCCGCCCGGTGAGCTTGTCGGGGTTCATCGCCAGGCACATCGAGCAGCCGGCGTGGCGCCACTCGAAGCCGTGCTCGGTGAAGATGCGGTCCAAGCCCTCGGCCTCGGCGGCCTTCTTCACCGCTTCGCTGCCGGGGACGATGAAGGCCTTGACCGTCGCGCTGACCTTGCCGCCGTGCGCGCGGATGACGCGCGCCGCCTCGCGCAGGTCGCTGAGCCGCCCGTTGGTGCACGAGCCGATGAAGGCGACGTCGATCGCCACCCCGGCGATCGGCTGACCGGCCTTGAAATCCATGTAGCGGTAGGCCTCCTCGATGGTCGCGCGCTCCTCGCGCGCATAGCCCTCGAGCGCGGGGATGCGCTCGCCCACGCCGATGCCGTGGTCGGGCGAGATGCCCCAGGTCACGGTGGGGGCGATGTCCTCGGCGGTGAAGCGCACGAGGTCGTCGTAGACCGCATCGTGGTCGGAGGCGATCTTCGCCCACCACGCTAACGCGCGCTCCCACGCTGGGCCGGTGGGCGCGCATTCGCGGCCCTTGAGGTAGTCGAAGGTCACCTGGTCGGGGTTGACGTAGCCGCAGCGTGCGCCGCCCTCGATTGCCATGTTGCACACCGTCATGCGCTCATCCATCGACATCGCTTGGATGGTGGAGCCGGTGAACTCGTAGGCGTAGCCGACGCCGCCCTTGGCGGTGAGGGTGCGCAGGATGTGCAGGATGACGTCTTTGGCGTAGACCCCCGGTTTGAGCGTGCCGTCAACCTGGACCTTGCGCACCTTCAGCCGCCCCAGCGACAGGGTCTGGGTGGCGAGCACATCGCGCACCTGGCTGGTGCCAATACCGAAGGCGATGGCGCCGAAGGCGCCGTGGGTGGCGGTGTGGCTGTCGCCGCAGGCCACCGTCATGCCCGGCTGGGTCAGGCCGAGCTCGGGGGCGATGATGTGCACCACCCCCTGCTTGCCCGAGCCAGGCTGGTAGAGGCGGATGCCGAAGTCGCGGCAGTTGCGCTCGATAGCGACCATCATCTCCTCGGCCAAGCCGTCGGCGTAGGGCCGCGCCTGGTCCTGGGTCGGCACGATATGGTCGACAGTGGCGACCGCGCGCTCGGGGAAGGGCACCTGCAGGCGCTTGTCGCGCAGGTCGGCGAAGGCCTGCGGGCTGGTGACCTCGTGGATCATGTGCAGGCCGATGAAGAGCTGGGTCTCGCCGCTGGGCAGGGCGCGGACGGTGTGGAGGTCCCACACCTTGTCGTACAGCGTGCGTTGGCTCATATGGCAGCGACCCCTTAGCAGGAAAGACCAAAATGCAGCCCGCGACACTGCTTACAAGCGGCAGCTCGCCGAGCTTATCGGTCCCGGGGGCGGTCCGGTCTCAAACTTGCCATACTTGTGATTTTCAAACTCTCGCCAAGATCCACGCACCCATGCTCAAGCTGGAAGTCCTGAACACCGCCTTCAAGGGCAAGCAGTTTCGCTTCAAGGACGGGCTCCAGGTCGGCAGCAGTGCTTCATGCCAGATCCGCGCCCAGCATCAGGACATGCAGGAGGTGCACGCGCGCTTCTACAGCGAGGGCGACAAGGCGATGGTCGAGATCGCCTGCAAGGAGGCCCACCTCTTCGTCAACGGGCGCGACGTGGTGCGCAGCGAGCTGCGCCATAATGACGAACTGGTGGTCGGACCGCTCAAGTTCAAGGTGGTCAGCGACACCCATGTCAGCTCGGGCACCATCCGCATCGACCAGCTGATCGACAAGCTCGAGAAGCAGGCCGACGGCGAAATCTATGATTTCGCCAAAGAAGACCTCTTCTACCGCACCACCAAAGAGCCCTCGCTGCGGCAGAACATCACGTTCGTCATCCCCAGCCGCGACAAGTTCATCGACCAGGCTCAGGTCTTCCTCTCGCGCCTGGTCAAGGGCAGCGGCATGGAGGAAGAGAAGGTCGACGCCTTCATGACCTGCGCCAAGGAGCTCATCCTCAACGCCCATCGCCACGGCCACAAGTTCGACGAGTCCAAGAAGATCACCCTGCGCTACCGCGACCTCGGCGACCGCATCGCCCTGGTGGTGCTCGACGAGGGCACCGGCTTCGACCACAAGGCGGTGATCGATGCGATGCAGGCCAAGGATGCCGCCCAAGCCGCGCGTGAGCGCTACCAGGCCGGCGGTTTCGGCGGCCTCGGCTTCAAGCTCATCACCCAGCTGGCCGATGAGCTGATCTACAACGAATCCGGCAACCAGGTCACCTTGACGGTGCGCAAGAAGCCCGCTTCGGCGGCGTCTTGAAGGTGGCAATCGGCCTGCCACCGTCTACCGTCCGCGACCACGGGCGGACATGGCGGAACTGGCAGACGCGCGGGATTTAGGTTCCCGTACCGCAAGGTGTGTGGGTTCGAGTCCCTCTGTCCGCACCATCCTCGCCCGCCGCCGCCCCGCGGTGGCGGCAGCCGTCAGCCGGTACTGGCGAACCGCCGCCCGCCCCCTGGCCCGAGCCCGAACCTGAGGATCCATGTCGGAACTCGCCCCCCGCCCCTACCCGCTGCCGCCGCTGCCGCCCAACCGCTTCTACGTCGACGGCCCGGACCCGGTCGCGGCGGGCGATGGCGCGCTGACGGTGGTCGAGGACTCCGACCCCTTCGACCGCTACACCTACCGCACCTCGCGCATCCTCTACCAGGGCCGCACCGCCTTCCAGAACGTTCTCATCGCCGACACCTACAACTACGGCCTGGCGCTGTTCCTCGACGGCTCGACCCAGAGCTGCCGCGATGACGAGGCGCTCTACCACGAGCTCCTGGTGCAGCCGGCGATGCTGCGCCATCCCGACCCCAAGGACGTGCTGATCATCGGCGGCGGCGAGGGCGCCACCCTGCGCGAGGTGCTGGTCCACCGTTCGGTGCGCAGCGCGACCATGGTCGACATCGACCGCGAGGTGGTCGAACTCTGCCGCGAGCATCTCCTGCCCTGGCACCGCGGCGCCTTCGCCGACCCGCGCGTGCGCATGCTCTTCGCCGACGGGCGTGCCTTCGTCGAGCAGGACGACGCGCGCTACGATGTGGTGATCATCGACGTCGTCGACATGCTCGACAACGGCCCGGCCCAGGCGCTCTACACCCGCCAGTTCTACGAGCGCCTCAAGACCCGCCTGCGTCCGGGCGGCCTGGTGGTGGTGCAGGGGCTCGAATTCAGCTTCATCGACGACAAGCCGCACGTCGCCCTCACCCGCACCCTGCGAACAGTGTTCCCCGAGGTGCACAGCTACCACGCCCTGGTGCCGTCCTTCCTCGGCATTTGGGGCATGATCATCGCCTCCGACTGGTTCGCCCCCAGCGAGCTGCGCGCCGGCGACTTCGACCGCGTGATCGAGAGCCGCCTGGGCACCCAGTGGCTCGACCACCTCACCGGCGAGCTGCTGCAAAGCTCCTTCACCCACTGCAAGGAGACCAGCTTCCTGCTCGGCCAGCCGGGGCCGATCCTTGAAGATGGGGTGAGCTTCGTGGCGCCGCCCTACATCGAGGATATCGAACCGCCGTACGCCCAGTTCCCCATCCAGCCGGGCTGAGCGATGGCACCCCCCCTACCGGCGGCACCGCTCGCCGCCACCCTGGTCCAGGTGCGCTTCCTGCCCGAGGGCGCGCCCCCGCCCAGCAGCGCCATCCTGCTCGCGCGCTTCGGCGACCCCCAGCCCTACGCCGCCTATGCCCGCATCAAAGAGCTCGGCGCGCTCGGCGCATTGCCGGCAGCGGGCGAGGAGAGCGCCGAGACCATTGACGTG
>JAYVMM010000939.1:0-2850 GCA_043758975.1 Planctomycetota bacterium
CGTGCTGCCCGATGGCGGCAAGCAGGCCGCCCCAATGCGCGAGCGCGCCCGCGGGCACCCGCCAGCACCCGCGCAGACCCTCGCCCGCGAGCTGGGCGAGGGCAAGCAGGGTGGCGGCGGTGGCGGGCAGGTCGCGCCACGGTGCGGTCTGGTGGGCGACCAGCAGGCGCTGCTCGCGCGCGGCGAGCCAGCGCAGCGCGCCCTCGGACTCCTCCTCCGGCGTGCGCCCGCGCCACGGCCAGGGCGGTAGGCCGCCACGCGGCAGGCTCTCCACGCGCACCGGCGGCCATTCCCATAGCCGCGGCACCTGCTGGTGCGGACCCCGCCGGATGAGCAGCGGCGGCGTGCTGACGGCGCAGCGCAGCTGCGGGCCGGGCGGGTGAGCCTGCGCCGCCAGCGTGCCACCAGCCGCGACCAGCTGCCAGCCCAGCGCGACCATGCGCGCGCAGTCCTGCTCCTCGCCATCGATCAGCAGCACCGTGAGGGTGGAGAGCGCCAGCCGCCCGGCGAGCTCGGCGGCCTCCCACCACAGCCCCTGGGCGAGCACGGCGCGCGGCGCCACCACTAGCACCCGCCCGCCGCGCCCAGCCTCGGCCCAGGCCGCGCCGGCGGCGGCGGCGAGCACCTGGTCGCCCGCGGTGAACGGCCATTCGCCTTGGTGCGCGCGCGCGCGCGCGCTGTGATTGGCAACGTCGTCGTCGCAGAACAGGCGCACGCGCGCCGGGAAGGTCAGTCCGCGGCCCAGCTCGGCGAGCAGCTGCTCGATGTCCTCGCCGATGGTGCCCATGGCCCCCCTGCTTGCCTGGCTGCGCAGCGGGCGATGCTGTGGTCGCAAACGCGCGGGCAGTCCGTTGGGAGTATGGTCAGGAGGGGCGAGATGCCAACCGTCGCCGTGGTCGGTGCCTCGGTCCACAAGGACCGCCCCAGCCACCTCGCGCTCGCGCGCTACCGCGAGCGCGGCTATACCGTCTGGCCGGTCACCCCGGCGGTGCCTGACATCAATGGCATAGCCACCTACCCCGACCTCGCCGCGTTGCCCGGCGCACCCGACCTGATCTCGATGTACGTCAACCCCGGGCGCGGCCTGGCCATGCTCGAGGCCATCGTCGCCAGCCGCCCGCGGGCGGTCTGGCTCAACCCCGGAGCCGACGGCGCACCGTTCGCCGCGGCGCTGCGCGCGCGCGGCGTGGTGGTGGTCGAAGGCTGCAGCCTGGTGGCGCTGGCCTACGGCGACCCCCTGCAGCAGCTGCCATGATCAGCTGGACACCGCGCACACGGCTCGCCGGCATTGGCGTGGGCGTGGGCGTGCTCGTCCTCGCGCTGCTGAGCGCCATCGGCGCCGGCAGGCCGAACGCGCCCGCCGCGCCGCCGCCGAGCGCGCCGGCGCGCCCAGCGGTGCGCTGGCCGCCGCTGAACTGGTGGGACTGGGGCATCAACCGCGTGCTGACCCCCCAGGAGCGCGAACTCCTGGCGGGCACCGGATGCGAGCAGGTGTTCGCCCTCGCCGGCGCGATCTACCAGGTCGGCAACCAGCCGCTGTGGACGCCGCAGGGGCGCCCGGGCGAGGCGCCCGATGGGGTCAAGGTCCATCTCGTGGTGCGCATCGACTCGGAGTACGCGCGCACCCTCGATCCCGCGCGCAGCGCCGCGCTGCTGCCCATCGTGGTCGCCGGCTACCAGCGCAACCGCACCGCGCAGACCGTCGGCCTGCAGCTCGACTGCGATGTGCCGACCAGGCGCCTGGACACCTACATCGCCTTCCTCCACGACCTCCACGCCGCGCTCCCCGCCGGCACCCAGCTGTCGGTGACCATGCTGCTCGACTGGACGCACAGCCGCGCGCTCGCGCGCCTGGGCCAGGAAGTCGACTTCCTGGTGCCGCAGTACTACTCGGCGCTCGCCCCGCTCTCCAGCAGCGACACCAGCGTGACCCTGGCCAGCGACCTCGCCGGCACGGTCGGCCGGCTCGAGCGCGCCGGGGTGGCCTACTACCTCGGCCTACCCACCTTCGAGCAGTGCAGCGTGTTCAGCGCCGGCGACAACCTCGCACGCACCGCCCTGCCGATCTCGCCCGAGGCGGCGATCGACGCCGGCGGGCAGGTCCGGCGCGTGACCAGGAGCGACGAGACCACCATCGAGATGGCCCTCGGCGCGCCGACCCAGCTGTGCGGAAGCACCCTGCCCGCCGGCGCACGCCTGCTCTTCGGTCGTCTCTCGGCCACCGGCCTGAGCCGCTTGCTCGCCGCGCTGCGCCAGCTCGCGCCCAAACACTGCCTGGGGGTGTGCCTGTTCCACCTCCCCGGGGTGGAGGCGACGCGCGCGCTCTCGGTCGCCCAGGTCGCCGCCGCCCACCGCGGCGCGGTGCGCCCGGCAGCGGTCACCGCCCGCCTCGCCGAACTCGGGCAGGGCCATTGGGCGCTGGTCCTCACCAACCGTGGCGATGAGGATTGGTTCGACCTCCAGCGCCCGGTCCATGTCACGCTGCAGGCGGATGCCGGGGGCATCCGCCTCGGCTCCCGCCTGCCCCACCCCGGCCTGATCCGCGCCGTCGCCACCGGCGGTCCGGCCAGCGACGGCAGTACGCGCCTGGGCTGCGACATTGACGTCGGCGTGCTGCGCGCCGGCGAGGTGGTGACCATCGAGGACCTGCACACCGATGTGCATACCCGCCCGCACGGCACGGTGTGGTGCGACGGACGCAGCTACCCGGTCGAGTGACGACGCTCGTGCGCGGGCCCGGCCAGGCCAGGCCCGGCCAAGCCCGCGGTGAATTGCCCAACTTGTTTGCTCTCGCGCCCGGGCGGTCGCGCTCCAGCAGTCGCGGGTGTGCGCTCAGCCGCGGCCCTGCCG
>JAYVMM010000940.1:0-2815 GCA_043758975.1 Planctomycetota bacterium
GTGTGGCACGAGGATTGAAAGTCTGTCCCTGAGCGTGCGTGAATGGTCCTGCACCAGCTGTGGTGTGACGCACCATCGTGACGTCAATGCAGCGAAGAACATTGAAGCGGAAGGCTTGAGATTTCATACCGCGAGTTGCGCGGGAATAAGCGCCTGTGGAGTCGAAGGCTCTGGCCCTGGTCGCAAGTCCAGGGCGAAACCGTCGACTATGAAGCAGGAATCACACCGTGCTCAAATGAGTACAAAGTGAACAACGGTACAACCGCAGCCGACCGCATCCAGCGGTCGCCCGCCCCGATGATGTACGAATACCTGCAGCCCTACGTGGTCGACCTGGCGCCTTCGGACAAGGGCACCTGGTTCCGTAAACTCGAGCACAGCCGCATCCTTGAGGCCGAGGCTCGCCTCGGCTACACCTTCCCGCGCCAGGTGCGCACCTTCTACGAGGAGATCGGCTTCGGATGCCTGCGCGCCGCCCGCAGCGCGCCGCTCGACGAGCGCTGGCGCATGCTCGCCAACCGCATCCTCCATCCCATGACGGTGGCGGCGCTCGGCCTCGGCGAGGCGGAGATCAACCCCGACCCGCCGCTGCGCAAGAACGAATGGCCGGTGTTCGAGGGCGAGGACGGGCAGTACCTCATCGTCGATCCCTTCTCGGGCGAGCCCAACGCCATCTACACCCGCTACAAGATCAAGAAGGTGGAGGCCGACTTCGCCTCCTTCGTGCGCCGGCTGTTCCACGAGGACGTCGCATTCTACGTGCGCTGAGCGTGCCGCCCGCGCGCCGGGCAGGCCCGGAAGGGGGGGCATGAGCGGACGCTTCGCCCCCTCGACCACCGGGCCGGCCCATCCCGGCACCCTGCTCGCGGCCCTGCTGTGCTGGCTCGATGCGCGCAGCCGCCATGAACGCGTGGTGCTGCGCCTGGAGGATCTCGATCCCGAGCGCTGCCGCCCGGAGCTGGCGGTGGCGATGGTCGCCGACCTGGCGTGGTTCGGGCTGTCCTGGGACGGGGTGGTCGAGCAGCATACCTGCGCGCAGGCGCATGAAGCCGCGCTCGATGCGCTGGCGGCGCACGGCGCGCTCTATCCCTGCTCGGCGAGCCGGGGCGAGCTGACGCGCAGCGGGCGCCTGGCCCCGGATGGCGCACCCGTCTACGACAACCGCAACCGCGGTCGCGCGCTGCCCGCGGGCGGCTGGCGCGCCTCTACTGAGCCCTTGCGCGCGCGCCTGCCCGATGGCGTGTTCACCCCGCGCGACGAGGGCGGGCTCGATCTCGCGCAGGACCCCGCGGCGGCGTGCGGCGACCCGGTGGTGCGCCGGCGCGATGGCGCGGTGGCCTACCAGCTGGCGGTGGTGGTCGACGACGCCGGTGGCGGCATCGAGCGCGTGGTGCGTGGACGCGACATCGCGCCCAGCACCGCCACCCAGGCAGCGCTGCAGCAGCTGCTCGGCCTGCCCACGCCGCTCTACCGCCACCACCTCCTGCTGCTTGAGGAGCGCGGTCGCAAGCTCGCCAAGATGCACGGCGCGGTGGGCGCGCCTGCGCTGCGCGCGCGCTATTCGGGAGCGCAGCTGTGCGGCCTGCTCGCCGGGTGGAGCGGGCTGGCGCCGGACACCGCGCCCTGCACCCCCGTCAGCCTGGTCGCTGGCTTCAGCTGGGCGCGCGTGCGAGCCGCCGATCTGGTGGTGCGCTGGGATGGACGCGAGCTCAGCGCCGCGGTGGGGGCATGAGCGCCACCCGCACCTGGCTGACCCCGGCGGCGCCGGCGGCGATCGCGCTGGTGCGGGTGCAAGGCCCGGCCGCCTTGCTCGCGTGCCTGCTCGCGCGCCCGCTGCCAGAAAGCGGGCGCGCGGGGGTCGGCCATCTCCGCAGCGCCGCGGGCGAGCTGGTCGAGGAGGCGGTGGCGGTGCGCTTGGCGGAGGACGAGCTCGAGCTGATGGTCCACGGCGGACCGGGCATGCGCGCCGCGGTCGACGCCTGTTTGGCCGGCCATGGGGTGACACCACTGGAAGGCCCGCTGCATGCGGGTGCGTGGCACCGCCTGGCCGGGGCGGGGAGCCCGGCGGCGGTGCGCTGGCTGCTCGCTCACGCTGATGCGGCGCCACCGTTTCGAGCGGAATTCCTCAGTCGTGCGCCAGTGGTGCTGATCACCGGCCCGGCCAACGCCGGCAAGAGCACGTTGTTCAATGCCTGGTGCGGCTGGCCGCGCGCCCTGGTCAGCGCAGAGCCCGGCACCACTCGCGACCTGGTGCAGGCCGAGACCCCGGTCGGCGGCTGGCGGTTGCGCCTAGTCGACTCCGCCGGTCTGCGTGTGACTGCCGACCCGCTCGAGCGCGCCGGCCAGGACCTGGTCGCGCCGGCGCGGCGCTGGGCCGATGCGGTTCTGTTCCTCTCCCCCGGGGGCATTGAGGATGACGCGATCCAGCCCGGCGATCTGGTGGTGCGGGCCAAGGCCGATCTGGCGGAAACTTCACAGATGCGTGGGGGCGAGGCCGCGCCGCTGCTGTGGTCGGCTCATGGGTTGCCCGGGCTTGGCACCCACGTCCTGCTCGCAACTCTCGGCGATGCCGTGCTGGCCCGCCTCGGACTGCCGCGAGCGGGGACATGATGGGGATGACATGCTGCGGATCACCGGCAACGATATTTCGAAGACGCTATTGCTGAAAGAACATGCTGTCCTGACGTCATGGATGGCAGCGACCGCGTAACGTGCTGTTGGTCATTTAGGAGCGCAAGCAAGTGTTCCGTGGACGGCATGCCACAGCAGAATTATCGTAAATAATTATATGACATCAACTTACGATATTTGGCGA
>JAYVMM010000941.1:0-1780 GCA_043758975.1 Planctomycetota bacterium
CCCGGCGCACTGGTCGCCGGCCAGGTTCACCACCACGACATGGTCACGCTCATCGACGATCATGATCGTAGATCCTCTGGGCCTGATCGCTAAGGCCATGCTGCGGATGGCATTGGGTGGCAGCCTGCGTAGAAGGTAGGCGCCCGGGGGAGGTCTGCAACCCGCAGCAGGATCGAGCATGACCTGGGCTTGACATATGTAAACGATCGTTATCTTTACGCTCGTACCCTCCGGAGCGTACGAATGGACACCGCTATGACCGCCGCACCCGCCACCAGCTTGCCGGACGCCGCCCCCGCCCCGGCGGCGGGTGGGTCGACCGCCGTCGCCCCGCGCCCGCGCGGGCTCTTCGCCCATCTCGTCGCATCCGCGGTCGGCGCCGGCATCGACAACCTGTTCCGCCAGGTGGCGGTGGTAGCGCTCACCGCCGCCGCCTTCCACGCCTATGCCCACGAACCGAAACTGGCTGACGCCCAAGCCTCCCGCTACAGCTCGTGGGCGCTGATGCTCTTCAACGCCCCCTTCATCCTGCTCGCCCCCCTCGCCGGCAGCCTGGGCGACCGCCTGCCCAAGCACCTCATCGTGCGCGCCGCGCGCCTCGCCGACATCCCCATCGCCGTGCTCGGAATCTGGGGCTATGCCATCTCCAGCCCGGCGCTGATGCTCACCGCCCTGACCCTGCTCGCCATCGCCAGCGCCTTCTTCGGCCCGGCCAAGCTCGCGGTGATGCCCGAGCTGGTCGAGGACGGCAAACTCGCGCGCGGCAACGCCCTGCTCGCGGCAATCACCGTGGCCGCCATCCTCCTCGGCACCTGCCTGGCGGTCTGCACCGACCATCAGCGCCTCGCCGCGCTGCTCGCGTGGCTCGGCCTGCATGACCTCGCCGCCGCCACCCTGGCGGCGGTCGCCGGCAGCGCCCCGCCGGCGGCGGTATGGTCGCTGGCGCTGGTCTCGCTCGCGCTGTGCCTGACCGGCGTGCTGGCCGCCTGGCGGATTCCGGTGCTGCGCGCGCAATCGCCAGCCGCCCCGCTCGCCATGCCGTGGATGGCGCTGACCCAGCTGCGCGCGCTCAACCACGCGCCCGGGATCTGGGCGCCCGCGCTCGGCCTTGCCGGCTTCTGGGCCCTCGGCGGCGCCGCCTACGCCGGGCTGGCGCCGCTCGCGCACCTAGTCTACAAGCTGCAGGAGGCCGGCACAGTGGGGATGTTCCTCGCCCTGGTGTGCGGCATCGTGGTCGGCTCGGCACTCGCGCCGCGCTACCTCGCGCGCGCCTTCCCCGCCGGGCTGCCGCTCTTCGGCGCCCTGCTCGCGGGGGCGGCCTTCGCCGCCGCCGGCTGGTACGCCGCGCACGACGCCCTGCTCCCCTTCGAACAGCGCCGGCTGTGGCCGTTTACCGTCTGCCTGGCGATCACTGGCGCGGGCGCCGGGATGTGGGAGGTGGCGCTGACCATCCTGCTGCAGGAGCGCGCCCCCGCCGCCAGACGCAACCTCATCATGGCCGGGGTCAGCCTGCTCGCTGCGCTCGGCCTTTTCGCCGCTGCCGGCTGTTTCCTGCTGCTGACCAACTATATTGATACCCTCAGCGGACACCTCATCCCCAATCTCAGCTCGATGGCCGCCTTCATCACCCTCGGCGGGGCGACGGTGGTCGGCGCGCTGGCCTGCGCCATCTCCTACCGCCACCAGTGCGCCGGCTGGCTGATCTCGGTGCTGCTCAAGCTCGCCTACCGCGTGCGCCTGGAAGGCGCCGAACACTTGCCGGCGGAGGGCGGCTGCCTGG
>JAYVMM010000942.1:0-4561 GCA_043758975.1 Planctomycetota bacterium
CTACACCGCCAACCAGGAGCACGACGAGGCGACCCTGGCGATCAAGGACGACCAGTTCTACATGGCGCACGGCGACGAGAAGGTCAAGGAGCTGAGCGACAAGCTGAACAAAGAAAAAGCCGACGCGGCCAAGGCCAAGGGCGACGCAACCGCGGCCAAGACGCGCATCGACGCCGACAACAAGAAGCAGGCCGACCTCGCCAACCAGCAGCAGAACGGCAATGGCAATGGCAATGGCAACGGCGGCTACGGCAATCGGCGTAATAACCAGCAGCAGCAGACTCCGGCCCAGCAGGTGGCCAAGGACCTCGCGGACGCCACCGTCGCCTACGAGAAGGCGAACGAGGACCAGCACTCCTCCGACCGCCTGGTCGCCACCGACACGCGCAAGCTGACCGCCCTGCAGGCGGCGGTGGCCAAGGCCAAGGACGACCTGCCGGTGCAGCAGGAGCGCCTCAAGAAGGCCGACGCCGACATCCTCACCCTCACCGGCAAGGCCCCCCCGGCACCACCCGCCGACGACAAGACCGCCGCTGACGGCAAGGCTGGGTCCAAGACCGACGCCGACGCCGCCACCCCGGCACCCAAGAGCCGCTTCGGCAACTGATTCGACCCGGTGCCGCGTAGCCGAGGCGCCCAGGTGCCGCCCGCCGCCCTCCCTGGCTGACCGGCGCCGCCTGGCGGCGCCAACCGCCCATCATTCCTGGCGTGCCGCCGCCTGCAGGCTGTAGAGCAGGTCGAGCGCCTGGCGCGCGCTCAGCTCGTCGAGCGCCAGGTTCTTGAGCCGATCCACGGTCGGGCTCACCACCGTACTGAAGAGGGTAAGCTGGACTGGCGCTGGCGCGCCGGCGGTCGCCGCGCGCGCCTCCGGTCGCTCGCGCTCGGTGAGGCTGAGGTTGAGCTGCTCGAGGGTGGCAAGCACCTCGCGCGCGCGACTGATCACCGGCGCAGGCACCCCGGCCAAGCGCGCGACATGGATGCCATAGCTCTTGGTCGCCGCGCCCGGCACGATGCGGTGCAGGAACACCACATCATCGTCCTGCTCGGCTACGCTCACCGTCAGGTTGCACACCCCCGGGCGGTCGACCGCGAGGTCGACCAGCTCATGGTAGTGGGTGGCGAACAGGCAGCGGCAGCCGAGGCGGTCATGGAGATACTCGGTGATCGCCCACGCCAGGCTGACGCCATCGAAGGTCGAGGTGCCGCGCCCGACCTCGTCGAGGATGACCAGACTGCGCCGGCTGGCGTGATTGAGGATGGCCGCGGTCTCGGCCATCTCGACCATGAAGGTGGAAAGGTTGCGTGCCAGCTCGTCGCCGGCGCCGACGCGGGTGAAGACGCGGTCGACGAGGCCGAGGCGCGCCGCGCGCGCCGGCACGAAGCTGCCGGCCTGGGCCAGCACCACCGCGAGCGCGACCTGGCGGATGTAGGTCGACTTGCCGGCCATGTTCGGCCCAGTGATCACCGCCAGGCGCGGCGTCGGCGCGGCGTCGACCCCGCCTGTCGTAGGCGTGCCGGCGTCCAGCCGGGTGTCGTTGGCGACGAAGCGCCCGCGCCCGATGACCTCCTCGACCACCGGATGGCGGCAGTCGGCGAGCTCGAGCGCCAGGCTGTCGTCGACCTGCGGACGGCACCAGCCGCGCGTACGCGCGACCTCGGCCAGGGCGGCGGCGACGTCGACCAGGGAGAGCGCGTCGGCGCAGCGCTGCAGCCCCGTAACCGCAGCCTCGCAGCGCGCGCGCAGGCCGCTGAAGATGGTGAGCTCGGCGGCGCGGATGCGGTCCTCCGCCCCGAGCGCGCGGTCCTCGTAATCCTTGAGCTCGGGGGTGATGTAGCGCTCGGCGCCGACCAGGGTCTGCTTGCGGATGAAATGCGCCGGCACCTTGTCGCCGTTGGCCTTGCTGATCTCGATGTAGTAGCCGAAGACTTTGTTGTAGCCGACCTTCAGACGGGGCAGCCCGCAGGCGGCGGCTTCGCGCGCCTGGTAGGCGGCGAGCCAGGCCGAGGCGTCGTCCTTGATCGCGCGCAGAGCGTCGAGGTCGGCGTCGACCCCGGCCCGCACCATGCCGCCGTCGCCGATGGCGAGCGGCGGGTCGTCGACCAGGGTGGAGCTGATCGCCGCCGCCAGGGCGGGGTCGGGCTCGAGCTCGTCGGCGGCGCGCGCCAGCAGCGCCGGCAGACCGGCGGGCGAGCCTGCCTGCAGCGCGCGCCGTACGCTGGCGGCGGCACTGAGCGACTGCGCGAGGTGGACTAGGTCGCGCGCATTGCAACGCCCGGTCGCCACCCGTGCGAGCAAGCGTTCGAGGTCGTAGACCGCGGTCAGTGCTTCGCGCAGGTCGGCGCGCAGGGAATCGTCGGCGACCAGGGCGGCGACCGCGTCGTGGCGCGCGCTGATGCCCGCCACCTCGGCCAGCGGCCGCGACAGCCACTCCGCGAGCAGGCGCGCGCCCGGCGCGGTGGCGGTGCGGTCGACCGCCGCGAGCAGGGTGCCGGCGCGGGTGCCGTCGCGGCTGTTGCGCAGGAGGTCGAGATTGCGCCGACAGCTGGCGTCGATGATGAGGTGCTCGGCCTGGTGCAGGCGCACGATGGCGCGGATGTGCGCCAGGGTGGCGGTGCGGCTGGTTCCCGCCGCCGGGCTGGTCGAGGCCTCGGCATAGCGCAGCGCCGCTGCCGCCGCCGCCGCGAGATGGTCCTCGCCGCCGGCGATGCCGAAGCCCTCCAGGCTTGCCACTTTCAGCCGCTCGCTGAGGAAGCGCCGGGCATCGCCACCCTTCCAGGCGAAGGCGGCCAAGCCGGCGAGCGGCGGCACCGCGCCCGGGGCGGTCAGGCGGGCGAGCCGCTCGGGGGTGGCGGGGTCATGCGCCAGTTCGGCGGGCAGCAGCAGCTCGGCCGGTTGCAGGCGCGCGAGAATTATCCCCAGGCGCCCGGCGGCGGCCTCCTCGACGGTGAAGCGCCCGGTGCTGACGTCGAGCGCGGCGACCCCGACCACCCCCTCGAGGGCGGTGAGCGCGACCAGCCAATTGGCGCTGGCGGCCTCCAGGCCGCTCTCGTCGATCAGAGTGCCGGGGGTGATCACCCGGGTCAGGCCGCGCTTGACCAGGCCCTTGGCCTCCTTGGGGTCCTCGAGCTGATCCATGATCGCCACCCGCTTGCCGGCGGCGAGCAGCTTGGGCAGGTAGCCAGGCAGGCTGTGGTGGGGCACCCCAGCCATGCTGATCGGCTGCTCGGCGTCCTTGTTGCGGCTGGTCAGCGCCACTCCGGTGATGCGCGCGAGCTCGACCGCATCTTCGAGGAAGGCTTCGTAGAAATCGCCCATGCGCATGAGCAGCAGGCAGCCCGGCTGGCTCGCCCGCACCTCGAGGTACTGGCGCATCATCGGGGTCTCGAGCGCGGGGGAGCCGGCCATGCGCGCTAGCCTCCCGCCCGCAGCGGGCGCAGTACCACAGCGCCTCCGTCACGGCGGCGGAGGACGCCCAGGATGGACGGCGCAGAGACCAGGAGCATGACGGCGGCGGCGCTCAGTGCAGCAGGCGGATATCGTCGACGATCACCAAGGGCGCATTGTCGTCGCTGGCGGCCTTGGTCGGATCCTGCTCCTGGAGCTCGCCGATCACGCCGACGTTGTTCCAGTAGAACTGGGAGAGCTGCAGCACCGAGCCGGGGCGGACCTTGAGGTAGGCCTTCACCTTGCCGTCCTGGTCCTCGATGATGTGGCTGGTGCCGAGCTTGGCGTTGGCCTTCTCCTCGATCAGGCCCATCACCGCATAGGTGATGGTGGCTGGGGCCTTGGGCGCGCTGCCGGCCGCGACCTTGAGCTCACCGGTGTCGACCACCTTGGGCGTTTCGCCGGGGACCTTGGGCGCCTCGCCGGTGGTCTTGGGCGGCACCTCGCCGACTGGCGTCTTGACCACGGTGTCGCCGGGGGTTTTGGGCTGCTCACCCGTGGGCCTGGCGGGCGTGGGCTCGAGCGGACGGTTGGCCTTAGGGCCGATGGCCACCATCGCAGGCGCCTCGGACTCAGGCACCATCACCTTGGGCTGGCCGGGGACGTCGAGCACGGGAGCGATGCCGTGCTGGCTCTGGACCTTTTCGGCGGCGAGCACCACCTTCTGGATCTTGTCATCGAGGTCCTTGGCCTCGGTGCGCACCACCCCGTCGGTGTGCTCCTTGGCGACCTTGGCCAGCAGCTGGTGGAGGTGGGTCCAGTCGAGAGTGGCGGCGAGGTCGTAGTTCTGCGCGTCGAGCACGATCTTGTAGGCGGCGTAGTAGGCCTTGGCCTCGCGCCAGGAGTGGTCGGCCAGGTTGGCCTTGGCGGCATTGGCCTGCACGCCCTGCTGCAACCCACCCGGGAGGTTGACCATGCTGCCTTTGACGTAGGCCACCGCGCTGGCGGGGTAGACCGCCTGCCAGTCGCCGACCTTGCGGCCCTTGGACTCGACGATCTCGCCCTTGGCGAGCTCGGCGATGATGCTGCCGCGCAGGGTGGAGTCGTCGCGCGCGCGCGCGCGGTCCTCGGTGACGCGAAAGCTCTTGCCGTCCTCCAGCGGCTGCAGCGCCTTGC
>JAYVMM010000943.1:0-2954 GCA_043758975.1 Planctomycetota bacterium
ATGGTCCTGCGACGACAGCCCGGGTTTCAGGGAGCCGGCGGGCGCTGGTCCGGCGTAGCGGCACTCATGGGCGGGGGCGCCTGCGTCGGGGCGCCGGCAGCGGCATAGGCGCCGGCAGCGGCATAACGGCTGCCGGGCACCGCGTAGGCGCGGCGCTGGCGCTCGGGCGAGCGCTGGCGCCGCCAGACCACCACCGCCGCCGCGACCATCGTCACCAGGGCGATGGTCAGGCTCAGTACCTGGCTGGTGGTGGCGGGGAAGAGGCCCCAGAAGGTGGTCATCACGGTGTCGCCGCGCAGCGCCTCGTTGAGGGTGCGCCAGCCGGCATAGCCGAGCAGGACCAGCAGGCTGACCTGGCCCTGGCTGCGGCGGCGGTACCAGAACAGGGTGACGGCGCCGGCGAGCAGCAGGCAGGCGATGGTTTCGTAGAGCTGGGTCGGGTGGATGCGCGTGCCCCCCGGCCCGGCAACCGCCCACGGCACGGTGGTGGGCCGCCCATAGCAGCAGCCGTTGAGGAAGCAGCCGACCCGTCCGATGCCCAGCCCGACCAGGGTCGCGGGCAGGAAGAGGTCGGCGAGTTCGAGCAGATCGAGGCGGCGTCGCCAGCCGTAGAGCGCCATCAGCGCGCTCGCCAACAGCGCCCCGCCATACCACACCATGCCGCCGTCATCGGTGTCGGCGATCTTCGCCAGCAGCGCCCCCATGCCCAGTCGCACCCCGCCCGGGCCCTGGGCGAACTGCGGCCACTGCTCCCAGACCTCGCCGAGGCGTGCGCCGACGATGCCGCCGATGAGCGCAACCAGGAAGAAGTTGAGCACGCCGGCCTCGGCCAGCCCGATCAGGCGCGCACGCGGCAGGATGGCGAAGTAGCCGGCGATGAACGCCGCCACCATGCACACCGCCCAGGCGCTCAGGTGCAGGCGGCCGAACCAGGGCAGGGCGCCGCACAGTGCCGCCAGGCTGGCGGCGAGGATGCCAGCAGCGAGCACCAGCCAGGTGCGGCGCAGCGCCGCCGGCAGCAGGGTGGATGCGGCCAAGCTGGCGAGCAGCGCAGTCCCCAGCCAGGCCGGGCTCATGAAGGGAAGTTGGAATTCCATCCGGATCCGCTTCCAGCGGGGGACGGCGTCGGCGAGCGCCACGCGCGCGCCGCTCCACCCCCGGCGGATCGCGCCGCGGCTCAGCGCCGGCGCAGGTAGAGCGCGCGCAGCGCCAGGCCGATGGCGAAGAGGAAGAACACGGTGAAGCCGGAACCCATGCCGCAGTGTTTCTGCTGGTAGCCAGAATTCTGGTTGTCGATGATGGTGACGTTGGCGGTCGAGCTGTTACGCGTGGCGGTGGTCCCGCCCATCGGCACCAGCAGGAGGTCGAAGGTGGTGTTGCCTTCGGCGATGTAGTTCTGCACGATCGGCAGGGTGAAGGTGGTGCCAGCACTCGCGAGCAAGGGCGTCGGGGTAGGCTGGTTGTAGTCCTGGGCCAGGATCGCGGTGCCGGGCACCGCAATCAAGTCGGCGGAACCGGTAGCGCCGACCCAGGTCACTGCGATGGGGACGTTGCCGGCGCCCTTGCTCAGGGTGTAGCTGGTGTTGACCAGCGACACCGTGCTGCCGTCCAGGTCGAGGGTGATGGAGTTGGCGGGGCCGGTGGTGGTGCCATAAGTGATGCCGCTCGAGGCCGGGAAGGGGCGGTTGACGAAGGCGCTCGGGATGAAATTGCCCACGGTATAGTTGATGACGGTGTAACTGCCTGCGCCGCTGAAATCGCCGACTGGGCTGATGTAGGCGCCCCCGGCGCCATTGGCGGTCGCGCCGCTGACCGAGAGCTTGCCGCCGACGGTGAGAGTCGCCGGCGTGGCGCCGAACAGCTGTGCGACGTAGACCGAACCCCCATTAAGGACCGCCGCACCGGTGGTGGACATGGCCCCGGTGCCAGCCCCGACGCCCGTCGTCAGACCGGGCTGTAGGACGGCACCGTTCAGTACGTTGAGCGTGCCGAGCTTGGCGGTGCCGGAAAGCGTGCCCTGGCTGACGGCATAAGCGACCGCCGGCGCGCCCACCGCGGTGCAGTCGAGCTCAAGGTTGCCGCTGCCGGTCTGGTTGACCGACCCCGGACCGCTCAGCGAACTGGCGGTGATGAGCAGATCCGGGCTGGCCGACCCGTGGCCGACGTTGAAGGTGGTCGCGCCCGAGAGCTTGAGAGCGCCGGTCAGGTTGTTGGTGGCGGATCCGGCACTCGAATATACCGCCTGCTCCACCGTCAGGATCCCGCCAGTCGCATTGATCGACCCGCCGTTGTTGAGGCCGAGGATGGGCACCGCGTTGACGGATAGCAGGTTGATGGTGCCGCCGTTGGTGATGAGGTTGGCGCCGGGCAAAGCGGAATTGATGTTGAGGGTGCCGAGACCCTCGAAGGTCAGGCCGCCGCCAGTGAGAGCACCGTTGAGGTTCAATATGCCGCCCGCCACCGCACCCACCGCCGCGTCTTGGCTGGTGAAGGTGATGGGGCTGGTGACGGTGACCGTGCCGGTACTGACCAGCTCGAGCGCGCCGACCGCGCCGACGCCGACGCTGCTCAAGGTGAGCGCTTCTGCGAAGCCGGCGAAGGGCGTCGCCGCGCCCGGGATGCCGAGCTGGAGGGTGGCGCCGGAATTGACGTTGGTGAGCGAGCCGCTGACCGCGTTGGCATTCTGGGCGTCGAGGATGCCGGAATCGACGTTGGTCACCCCAACGTAGGTATTGGCGCCTGACAGCACCAGGGTGCCGGGTCCCTCGACATCGATGGTGGCCGGGCCGCGCGTCGCGCCGCCTGGTGCAGCACCGCCGCTGATGACCCCGCTCATGGTCAGGGTGCCGGAGTTCACCTCGACGGTGATGCCGGTGGCCTGGAAGGTCGAGCCGTTGGGTGCCTTCAGGCCGTCCGCGGGATAGGTGAGGACCAGCGGGATGCTCCAGGTGGTG
>JAYVMM010000944.1:0-8859 GCA_043758975.1 Planctomycetota bacterium
CGCGCACCCTGCATGCGCGGCGGCGGCAGCTCGCCATCAGCCTGCACCAGCTCGAGGCCGAGGCCACCCGCCTGGTCGGGCGGAGCGACTGGGAGCCACCGCGGGAGTGCCTTGCCTGGATGGACAAATGGCCCGACAATGCGGGCCGGCCCCCAGGACCCCCGCCGTGAGCAACGCCCAACCAGCCGCATCGGCGCTCCTCCAGGCCGCGCTGCGCCAGCGCGTCATCGAGGTCAAGCAGGCCCTTGCGCTGCGCCATATCCTGGTCGGCCTGGGCACGGATGTCGTCGGGTTGCGCACGCGCCTGCTTGAGAACCCCACCGCCCTCGACGACGCCATCCTCGTCCGCCTGCTCGAACTGCTGCCACCGGCGGGCGACGTCCCGGCGCATGATGCGCCCTTCTATCCGCTTGCGCGCCTGGGCAGTGGTCCGACCGGGGTGAGCTGGCTCGCCCTCGGCGTTACCGGACTGGTGGTGGCCAAGGTCGTCCACCCCGCCCTGCTGCCTGGCGCCGGCGACGCCGAGCGCCTGCTCGCCCGCCTGCAGGCGCTGTGTGGCGGCGGCCACCGCTATCTGGTCAACTACCTCCATGCGGTGCGCAACCCGGACGGCGGTGTGGCCCTGCTCTGCGAATACCGCCAAGGCCGCGACTGCTGGCAGCGCGCGGCGGCCAAGGGCCTGGCCTCCGAGGCGCGCGCACTGACCATCCTGCGCCAGGCGGCCAAGGGCCTGGCCGTGCTCCACCACGACCGCGGTTGCCACGGCGACCTGCATCCACGCAACGTCCTGCTCGATGCCGACGGGCGGGCGGCCCTCGGCGACTACGCTCTGTGCGGCGATGGCGATCTGCCCCACCCGCGCCCCGGCTGGGGCGCGGGTGCACTTGCCCGTCACGCCTGGGCGGCGCCCGAGGCCCACGGCGACCAGCCTCGCCTGGCGCCCGAAGGCGACCTCTACTCCCTCGGCTGCATCGGCTACTGGCTGATGGCCGGCGCCGCGCCCTTCTCCGGCTCACCGGAGCAGCAGCTGCAGCAGCACCAGGGCGCCGATCGCCCCAATGTGCGCGAGCTCGCCCCCGGGGTCAGCGAGCTTACCGCCAAGACCCTGCTCAAGATGATGCAGATCGACCCCGCCGCGCGCTACCACGATGCGCGCTCGCTGGTGCACAGCCTCGAGCGCAACCTCGACCAGCTCGACCAGGCGCGCGTCGGCACCGGCGTCATCGCCACCCCATCGGCGCTCGAGCGGCGCGAGACGCGCGACCTGCGCGACGACAGCGGCGACGGCGAGGCCGCTTCGTCGCTGGTGCTGATGGAGCCACCGTGACCCGCCCGGCCCCGCCCGCGGGTCCCTTCCAGGAGTGTCCATGAGCGCACCCTACGACCTCATCGTCAGCGGCGGCACGGTGGTCAGCCACGCCGGCAGCGCGACCGCCGACCTCGGCATCCGCGCCGGGCGCTTCGCCGCCATCGGCGACCTCGCCAGCGCCGCGAGCAGCGAGCGCATCGACGCGCGCGGGCTGCATGTGCTGCCGGGGCTGATCGACAGCCAGGTGCACTTCCGCGAGCCCGGTAACGAGCACAAGGAGGACCTCGCAACCGGCACCGCCGCCGCCGCCCTCGGCGGCATCACGGCATTGTTCGAGATGCCCAACACCAAGCCCGCGACCACCAGCGCGGAGGCGCTCAATGACAAGCTCAAGCGGGCGCAGGGCCGCGCCTGGGTCGACCATGCCTTCTACCTCGGCGGCGCCATCGACAACGCCGACCGCCTTGGCGAACTCGAGCGCCTGCCCGGCTGCTGCGGGGTCAAGGTCTTCATGGGCAGCTCGACCGGCTCGCTGCTGGTCGAGGATGATGCCGGGCTCGAGCGCATCGTGCGCTCAATCGGCAGGCGCATGGCGGTGCACTGCGAGGATGAGCCCCGGCTGATCGAACGCCGCGCGCTCATCCCGGCGCAGGGCGCCACCGCCCACTTCCACCCGGTGTGGCGCGACGAGCTGACCGCGCTCACCGCCACCCGCCGCCTGCTCGCCCTCGCGCGCCGCCACCGCAAGCGCGTGCACGTGCTGCACGTCACCACCGCCGAGGAGATGGAGTTCCTGAGCGCCAACAAGGACCTCTGCACGGTCGAGGTGCTGCCCCAGCACCTCACCCTGGCGGCGCCGGAGTGCTACGACCGCCTCGGCACCTATGCGCAAATGAACCCACCCATCCGCGACGCCCGCCACCAGGCGGCGCTGTGGGCGGCGATCCAGGACGGCACCGTCGACGTGCTCGGCTCCGACCATGCGCCGCACACCAGGGAGGAGAAGGACGCTGGCTACCCGCGCAGCCCGTCCGGACTTCCCGGGGTGCAGACCATGGTGGCGCTGATGCTCGACCACGTCGCCCGCGGTCGTCTCACCCTTGAGCGCGTGGTCGACCTGCTCAGTGCCGGCCCGGCGCGCATCTTCGGCCTCGCCGGCAAGGGACGCATCGCCGCCGGCTACGACGCCGACCTCACCCTGGTCGATCTCAAGCGCCGCCACACCATCACCAATGCCGAGCAGGCCAGCCGCTGCGGCTGGACGCCCTTCGACGGCATGACCGTCACCGGCTGGCCGGTCGCCACCATCATCCGCGGGCGCACGGTGATGCGCGATGGCGCTCTCCTCGGCACCGCCGCCGGCGTGCCGCTGCGCTTCGTCGAGTGCCTGCCTGTCTGAGCGCCGTGCGCTTACCCGCGCGGTTGCCAGCTCTCCGGCCCGCGCGCCGGCCTACTCGCTCGCCGACTTGATCCACATGCCGGAGGTACGCACGCGCGCATTGAAGCGCGTACCGGCGACCGAGCACACCTGAGGCAGGCGCAGCTTGAACACGCTGCCGAGCGGGCTGGAGGAATGCAGCCAGACCTTACCGCCGAGTATCTCGCCGAGGTTGCGGCAAATGTACAGCCCGAGGCCGGCGCCGCCGGCCGCGCGCGTGGTGGCGTCGGCGGCCTGCCAGAAGGCCTGGAAGAGGTTACCGCGCGCGGGCTCGGGGATGCCGATGCCACTGTCGGTGATGGTGAACTCGATGCTGTCGCTGAAGTACTCGATGCCGACCTCGACGCTGCCGCGCTCGGTGAACTTGACCGCGTTGCCGATCAGGTTGTCGAGCATTTGCCGCATGCGCAGCGGATCCGAGGTGCAGATCACCGCGCTACCCCGGCTCGGGTGGCGGATGAACTTGATGCTGCGCACCCCGGCGCGCTCGCGCCAGATCTGGGTGACGATGTCGAGCACCTGATCGGGATCGACGCGCACCGGGCGGATCTCGAGGGTGCGCGACTCGATCTTCGAGAAGTCGAGGATGTCGTTGATGATGGCGAGCAGGGAATGCGACGATTCGGCGATCAGCTTGAGGTACTTCTGGGTCTGCGCGTTGGCGTCCGAGCGCTCCAGCTGGAGCAGCTCGCAGAAGCCGATGATGCCGGTGAGCGGGGTGCGCAGTTCGTGGCTGGTGATGGCGAGGAAGGCCGATTTGGCGCGGTTGGCCGACTCCGCCTCGGCCTTGGCCTGGGTCAGGGCCTGCAGGTGCATCAGCCGACGGGCGTCATCATGGGCGGTGGTCAGCACCACCGTCTCACTGCTCAGGCGGTGCGCGCGCATATGCACCTCCACCGGGTGCTCACCGCCGCCGCGATGGGCGTGCCAGGCGTTGTAGCGGTAGACGCCGCCGATCTTCACCACTTCGCGCAGGCGCGCCTGGACCTCGTGGTTGGTCTGCGCGTGCGGCTTCTCGTAGGTCGCGGAGCACGGGCGCTCGAGGTCGGCGAGCCCCTTGCCGACCAGAGCACCGGGTTCGAAGCCGCGCTCGCGCTCGCAGAACTCGTTGGCATAGCGGATGAAGCCGGTGAGGTCGATGACCATGAAGGCCTCATGGCTGTGCGCGAGGAAGCTCGCCTCCTCGGCGAGCTGGGCGCGCAGGCGCAGCTCGATCGAGTGGTCGACCACCAGCCACAGCTGGCCGCCGCCGGCGACCTCCTGGATCTCGATCTCGAGCAGCCGGCCTGCCGCCGGCACCACCATGCGCGCACCGGGGTTGAGCGTCTGCAGCCCGGCGCAGCCCTCGCCCAGGGAGGCGATCAGCGCGCCGCGGGCGAGCGTTCGCGGCAGCGGGCAGTCGAGCAGCTTGCGCGCCGACGGATTGGCGTAGGTCAGCCGGCACTCCGCATCGAAGGCGCATACCCCCAGCGGCAGCCGCTCAGCCAGGTCGTCAGGCACCTGGGAGACTGCACGGTCCATGTGGCGACTATGGTGGCGCAGGCAGGAAATGCCAGCAGGCGGGGTGAGGACCGCGGTCGCGATGGTGACGCGCGCAGCGCTGTGCTCATGGCTCCTCCCGGCCCCGCCCGCAGCAAGGAGCATGCACCCCCAGTATCGGCGCCCGCTCTCCGGACTTGACCGCGGTCAGCCGCCAGCCAGCCCCGCGACCCGCCGCGCGAGCGCGCGCAGCAGCGCCTCGCGCCCGGCCTCCTGCTGTACCCCCTGGGCGTCGACCAGGGCCTGCACGCTGCCGCACAGGCTGTTGGCCACCACCAGCGCAGCGCCCACGCGCGCACGCAGGGCCTGGGCCGCACGAAGCACGCTCTCGCGCCCCTCGTACTTGAAGCCGACGATCGGGCCCTGCAGGCCCCAGCCGCGCAGCTGGTCGATGACCTTGCTCGCCGGCAGCAGGCGGATGACCAGCTCCTCACCGCCCGAAGGCGCCTTCTCGCCCGCGGCGATGGCGCTCGCCACTCCCCCCTTCACCACTTCCAGGCGGTGGAACTGGTAGTCGTTGACCGCCGCCGAGAGCACCACCACGCCGTCGCGATGGCGCGCGATCCAGGCGCGCAGCGCCTGCTCGAGTCCGGCTCGGTCGTCGTAGCGCTGGGCGCGCGCCTCCTCGCGCGCATCGCGGCTGAGCAGGAGATCGGCGCGCAGGCCACTCTGGCGCAGATCGTCGGCCAGGCGCAGGGCCGTGGCGCCGGAGGCGGCGACCGAGAGGTAGCGCACGGCGTCGATGGCGACGCGCGGCGCGCCGCCGACGACGAGGATCGGGCGCATGCCGGCAGTGTCGGCGCCGCCCGCGCCAGGCAACCGGCGGACGCTCAGCCGGGCGACCCCGCAAGGGCTTGCGCCGGGCTACGCGCCAACATGGTTGCTCGCGGTGGCGCAGGCAACCGCCGAGAACGGGCTCCGCTGCGCGCCGCACCCTCACGCCGCCGCTGGGAGCCGCCATGAGCACGGTCTGCGTCTTCTGCGGCTCCTCCAGTGGCGCGCGCGCCTCCTACCGCGCCGCCGCGCATGCCCTGGGCGCGCGCATCGCCGCGCGTGGCCACCGCCTGGTCTACGGCGGGGCCAGCATCGGCCTGATGGGCGCGGTCGCCGACGCCGCGCTACGCGCCGGCGGTGAAGTGGTGGGGGTGGTGCCGACCGCTATCGACCTGCCCGAGATCACCCATGCGCGCCTGAGCACCCTGCACCGCGTCGGCACCATGCACCAGCGCAAGGCGCTGATGGCTGAGCTCAGCGATCTGGTGGTGACCCTGCCCGGCGGAGTGGGCACACTTGACGAGATCAGTGAGATGCTCTGCTGGTCACAGCTCGGCATCCACCGCAAGCCACTGTGGCTGCTCGACGTCGAGGGCTACTTCCAACCTCTGTTGGGCTACCTCGCGCACGCCGTACGCGAGGGCTTCCTCGACCCCGCCCACCACGCACGCCTGCAGGTGGCTACGGGAGTGGACGAGCTGCCGCTGTGAGCCCGGCATCGACGCCAGCGCCCACGCGCACCGCCGCCGCCTGGGCGAGCAGGCAGAGCTCGGCGGCCTTGAAGATGTGCTCCTGGGTCATCGCCGTCTCGCTGCGCTCGAGGCAGTCGCGGATGAACTGGCCGAAGAAGGGGAAGCCGACCTGGCCGGCGAGCTCGAGGTGCCGCTCGCCCTTATGGTCGACCAGGAAGAGATGGTCGCCACTGCGCCCGGCGGCGACGTCGAGGTACTTGCGCAACTCGATGTAACCCTCGGTGCCGAGCAGCAGGGTGCGACCATCGCCCCAGCTGGCGAGGCCGTCGGGGGTGAGCCAGTCGACGCGGTGATAGCTGGTTGCGCCGTTGTCGCCGATCAGGGTGACGTCGCCGAAATCCTCGAGCTCGGGATGCTCGGGATGGCGGTAGTTGCCGACCTTGGCCGCCTGGATGCGCGCAGCGCGCGCCCCGGTATAATAGAGGAACTGCTCGATCTGGTGGCTGCCGATGTCGCACAGGATGCCGCCGTACTTGGCGCGCTCGAAGAACCACGGCGGGCGCGCACTGGCATTCAGCCGGTGCGGCCCCAGGCCGATGACCTGCACCACCCGCCCGATCGCCCCCTGGGCGACCAGGGTGCCGGCGTGCACCGCGCACTCGACGTGCAGGCGCTCGCTGAAGTAGACCGCGTACTTGCGCCCGCTCGCTGCCGCAAGCGTGCGCGCCTCGCTCAGCTGGTCGAGGGTGGTGAAGGGCGTCTTGTCGGTGAAGTAGTCCTTGCCATGGCGCATCACCCGGAAGCCGAGCGCGGCGCGCTCGCATGGCACCGCCGCGGCGGCGACCAGCCGGATGCGCGGGTCCTCGAGGATCTCCTCCTCCCGCGCCACTGCGCGCGCCTGCGGAAAAATCTTGGTGAAGGCCGCGACGCGGGCGGGTTCGGGATCATAGACTGCGACCAGTTCGCCACCCGCTTCGATCAGGCCGTTGCACTGGCCGTAGATGTGGCCGTGGTCGAGGTGCATGGCAGCGAAGGGGAACTCGCCCGGGCGCACTACCGGATTGGGCCTGCCGGTGGGCGCATAGGTCATGCCATTTGAGGAGTCGGCCATGAGTCACCTCAGGCGGAATGCTGTCAGCGGCGGCGCGACCGGCAAGCTGCCGGACTGCCGCCGGGGCCGGGGCCGGGACCGGAACCGTGGCGGGCCGCCGGCCTAGCCTTCGCCGGCGAGGCCGGAGTGCCCGCTGAGGTCCTGCAGGGCGCGCGTCAGCTCCAGCCGTTCGCGCGCGAGCCGCCCGAGGTTGGCGAGGTCGCCAGCGCGTTCGCAGTCGGCAAGTTCGCGCCCGAGGCGGTGCAGCTGCTCCTTGAGCCGCACGCGCCGCATGCCGAGCACCGCCTCGCCGAGGTCGGCGCGCGGGTTGCTCACCGCCGGCACGCGCTCGCCCAGCTCGCTGCTCGCCCAGCCGAAGGCGGCGCGGTGGAGCGCGCTGTGCGCCTGCACCACCGCCAGCCCGGCCACGGTGTGGATGTCGGCCCCCTCGCCGAGCAGGAGGTGGCTGGCGAGCTCCGCCCAGGGAGAGGGAAAGTGGCTCGGCTCGAGGCCGAGGTCGTCGGTGGCATGCGCGCGCAGCTCGGGGCAGCGCAGCAGCACGTGCAGGCAGAGCTCCTGGGCGGGGCTGAGCAACGCCGGTGGACTCTCCTCCGCTGCGGGGGCGTCTCCCACCGGCGCGCTCGCTGCGCTCGCCGCCGCGCGCGCCGCCGCCCCCGCCAGGCGGCTTTCGAGGCGCACCCGCTCGATGCCGATGTAGTCGGCGACGTCGCGGAGATGCAGCGCGCGCAGTTCGGGATCGGGCATCGGGCGCAGCGCCTCGAGCAGCTGGTCGGTGACCACCAGGCGGGCGCGGCTGTCGAGCTCGTAGGGGCGCGGCACGAGCGCGCGCAGGAGATGGTCGATGTCGGTGCGCCCGGCGGCGAGCACCTGCTCAAGGCGGGTGCGCCCGGCCTCGCGCGCGGCCTGGTCGCCGGCGAGCAGCTCCGCCGGGTCGAGCTCGTCGGGCAGCACCGCCACCCGCACCGGCACGCCGATCGCGAGGCAGGTGCGCACCGCCTTGATGCTGTTGGCCTGGCCGGCGCGGTCGCCGTCGAGCAGGATGATCAGCCGCCCCTGGCTGCCGACCAGGTTGCCGAGCTGGCGCGCGTGGTCGGAGGTCAGCGCGGTGCCGAGCACAGCCACGCATTCGCCGAAGCCGGCCTCGTCGGCGGCCATCACGTCGGTGGGACCCTCCATCACGATCAGGCGGTTGCGCTCGCGGTTGGCCAGACGCGCGCGATGGAGGTTGAATACCGCATGGCCCTTGTGGTAGAGCGGGGTGTCGGTGTTGTTGACGTACTTGCCCACCCCGCGCCCCTCCTCCTTGGCGCGGCGCTCGGCCTCCGGCAGCAGGCGGGCGGAGAAGGCGATGGGGTTGCCGAAGCGGTCGGCGATGGGGAACATCACCCGCTCCCAGAAGCGGTCGGCGGTACGCCCATTGCGCTCGACCGCGAGGTCGGTGGCGAGCAGGGCCTTCGCGCTCACGCCCTTGCGCTGCGCCTCGTCGACCAGCCTGCCGCTGCCCGGCGCCCAGCCGAGGCGGAAGCGCCGGCACACCGCCTCGCCCAGCGCCCGTCCGGCGAGGTAGGCGCGCGCCTGGGCGGCGTCGGCGGATTCCCACAGCACCTGCTCGTAGAAGCGCGCCGCGAACTCGACCGCCGCCAGGAGCTCGTCGCGCTCGCCCTTGGCATGCTGGGCGAACTGGCCCTTGCCCTGGCCCTGGTAGACGATGGTGATGCCGGCGCGCTTGGCCAAAAGCTCGATGGCGTCGCTGAAGTCGACCCGCTCCTTCTCGCGCAGCAGGGAAATCGCATCGCCATGCGCACCACAACCGAAGCAGTGGTAGGTCTGCTGGTCGGGATAGACATACATGCTCGGCGTGCGTTCCTGGTGGAACGCGCAACAGCCGGAGAAATTGGCCCCGCTCTTGCGCAATGGCGTGTATTCGCCCATCAGCTGCACGAGGTCGATGCGGCTCTTGATGAGGCGGACCTGATCTTCCCCGACGAATCCGGCC
>JAYVMM010000945.1:0-3145 GCA_043758975.1 Planctomycetota bacterium
CCCGGGCTGGACTCGGGCTGGGGCAGCAGCTCGCTCGGCGAGCTGCTCATGGTGGCATCGACATGGATAGTGAACAGGCAGGGGCCGCACACCACCTCATCGCCGTGCTTCAGTCCGGTCAGCTTGGCAATGCGATCGCCGTTGACCAGTACGCCGTTGGTGCTGCCGGCATCGTCGATCGAGAGGTTGTCGCCATCGAAATGGAAGCGCGCATGGTGCCGGCTCAGGCGCGGATCGCTGACCCGCAGCACGCAGTCGTTGCCGCGCCCGAGGACCGCGGTGCCGATCGGCACGGTCAAATCCACTCCCGTTCCGACCAGGCGGACATGCATGTTCCGAGTATGTGGTCGGTGGCGCGCTTTTCCACTCCGCGCGCAGGTCAGGATGGCGGTCGCCGCGGCAGTCGCCACCCGGCGCCAGCAATCTCGCGGGTTGTCGCCCCGCCTGCGCACGCGATCATCGCCTCCCGCATGGCAGCATCCTCCGCCTCTTTGCGCTGGTCCCTTGCCGGTGGCGTGCAGCTGGCATACAGCACGCTCAGCGACGGCGACCAGCGCGATCCCGCGCGGCGCGAGCAGTGGCGGCAGGCCCTGGGCATCTCCTCGCCTGTGGTGGTCCCCGGGCAGATCCATGGCAGTGCGGTGCTGGCCCTGCCGGCAGCCGCCAGCGAGCTCGCGCGCGCCGACGGCCTGGCAAGCGCCGACCGCTCTCTGGCGCTCGGCGTCTTCGGCGCCGACTGCCCGGGACTGTGCGTGGTCGCCGGGAGCGCCCTGGCGGTGGCGCATTGCGGCTGGCGGGGCACCGCCGCCGGCATCGTGACTGGGCTGGTCGCGGCACTCGCACCCATCGCCGATGGGCCGCGCGGTAGCTGGCAAGCCTTTATCGGCCCGGGCATTAGCGGCCCCTGCTATGAAGTCGACGCCGTCGTGCTCACCGCCCGCAGCTGGCCCGCCGCCGCCCTCGCCCCCGGTCGTCCGGGGCGCGCCCAGCTCGATGTCGCCCGCGCCATCGCCGAGGATCTGCGCGCGCTGGGCATCGTCGCCATCACCTCCTGCGGGGTGTGCACGGCGGGCGATGAGCGCCTGTGGAGCTACCGCCGGCGGGGTGCCGGGCCGGTCCAGCTGCTGGTGGCTTGGCGCGCGCCGGCGGCAGCCACCGCCCCGACCTGAGCATGACGGCTCAGGCGTCGAGGCGGGCGCGGATGGTCGCCACCACCTCGTCGATCTGCACGCGCACCTGCAGGGTGGTGTCGCGGTCGCGCAGGGTGACGGTGCCATCCGTCAGGGTCTGCCCGTCAACGGTGACGCACCAGGGGGTGCCGATCTCGTCATGGCGGGCGTAGCGCTTGCCGATCGCATGCTTCTCATCGTATTTGGCGTTGATCCCGGCCTTGAGCATGGCGGTGATGATCGTCCGCGCCTTCTCCGGCATGCCATCCTTGCGCACCAAGGGCAGCACCGCGCACTTGATCGGAGCGAGGCGCGGGTGGAGCTTGAGCACGGTGCGCAACTCGGTCTCGCCGCTCGCGGTGCGCCGCTCCTCCTCGTGGTAGGCATCGAGCAGGAAGCAGAGCAGTGCGCGGGTGGCGCCGGCCGCCGGTTCGATCACGTAGGGCTTGTACTTCCACGGCTTCTTGCCGTCGGGCCCGGCCTTCTCCTGGTCGACGTACTGGAGGGTGACGCCGCTGTGCTTCTCGTGCTGGGTGAGATCGTAGTCGGTGCGGCTGGCGATGCCTTCGAGCTCACCCCAGCCCCAGGGATACTGGTATTCGACGTCGTAGCAGTCATCGGCGTAGAACGCCATCTCGTCCTTGGCGTGCTGGCGGAAGCGGAAGTCCTCCTTGTAGTTGGCGTAGCGCTGCCACCAGTTCATGCGCTGCTCCTTCCAGTACGCCATCCACTCGCGCTGGGTTCCCGGTTCGCAGAAGAATTCCATCTCCATTTGCTCGAACTCGCAGGAGCGGAAGATGAAGTGCTCGACCGTGACCTCGTTGCGGAAGCTCTTGCCCTGCTGGGCGATCCCGAACGGCGGCTTGAGGCCCTGGCTGTCGAGGACGTTCTTGAACTGCACGAACATCGCCTGCGCGGTCTCCGGGCGCAGGTAGGCCATGCTCGGGGTGCTGATGGCCTCGATCACCGCGCGCAGCAGGCGACCGCGGTCGCCGTCATTCAGGGCGCGCGCAATAATGTGGCCGGGATCGGCGGCCTCGGCCGGGAAGCGCTGGCGCACAGCGGCGGCGAGGTCCGCCTGCGCGGTCAGCTCGCCGAGCACGGTGGCGACCTCCTGCATCGGGTCGACGGCGCCGAGCGCGGTGCGGAACATCAGGTTGAACTGGCGCTCCTCGCTGAGGAAGGGCGAGCCGAACAGCGGTCCGACATAGCCGCGCCAGGGCCAGCGTTTGGCTGCTTCCTGGGCGCCGCGCGGGAAGAAGCCGAATTCCTTGTCGGAGATGGCGCGCAGCCCGCGCAGGACGTTGCCGTCGCGCTCGAGCTCGACCCCGAATTGCTTGGAGATCGATTCCGCCCAGCCCTTCGCCACCCCCTTGTCGGGGCAGCTGATCGGCAGTTCGGCGCCCGGCGCCGGGCGCGGCGCTTTGTCGGCGCGGAAGCGCTCCTTGGAGACCTTGCAGTCAACCAGGGGATCGCTGAAGCCGGCGGCATGGCCGGAGGCGCGCCAGACCTCGGGGTGCATGATGATCGAGGCGTCGATGCCGACCACGTTCTCGCGCGTGGTGACCATGTCTCGCCACCATTCGCCCATCAGGTTGCGCTTGAGCTCGGCGCCCAGCGGACCGTAGTCGTAGGCGGATTTCAGGCCGCCGTAGATCTCAGACGATTGGAAGACGAAGCCCCGGCTCTTGCACAGTGCGACGAGCTTCTTCATCGCATCGGCAGGACGCTTGGCAGTGGAGGGGCCGGGAATTGCTTCGCTCATGGTTATCTCGCAGGCGGGGAAGGTTAGGCTCGACCGCGGTCTGGCAAGCGGCGGGCGGTGCGCCGGCGCTCAGCCGCGCAGGGTCGGGTGCAGCCCGGTCTTGGAGCCGACCAGGCCTTCGCACACTCTGATTCCTGGGATCCATCAGATAATTCGTCCGAATCTTTTCTTTTCGCCCGTTTCCGAGCGCCAGGATTCACGCTTCGACGAG
>JAYVMM010000946.1:0-4356 GCA_043758975.1 Planctomycetota bacterium
CCCGCGGGCGTCAGCGGCTGGCTGATCGGTACCATCATCGCCATGGGACTGGTGATCATCGTCGTGCTCCTGCTGATGCGCTGATTCGGCGCCCAGGCGATTGCTCCCTGGTGCAGGATACCGGTCGGCCAGCCGGTTACTGAGCGGAGACGGTCGAGCGCTCCTCGATGCGGTACAGGTAATCTTCGCCGCGCAGGTACATGGCTGTGCCGATGAAGTACGGCGCTGTATAGAACGATTCCTGGTGGCAGGGATTGCCACCCCTGGCCGCCGGCGAAGCGCGGTAGATGTTCTCGAGCACGTTCTTCCCCGTCTCCGTGAATTCGGATCCGGGCAGGACCAGGTGGGTGTAGCCGGCATCGTCGGTGATGTAGATGTACTTGCCCGCCAGGGTCGGGCTGGCGGTGACGCCGAAGATGTTGCGGTCGAAGCGGTTGTAGCCATCAAGCCAATGGCGGTAGAGGCCCTTCTGCGCCCGCATGTCGACCGCGATCACGCCGCCGACCATGTCGACGCCGTAGAGGACGCCGTCCAGGTAGAGCGGCGAGGCGATGATGTAGTCGCGCCCACGCACCGGCATGCCGACTTCCTTGCCGAGCGGATCCCAGACCACCTGCGCGGTACCTGCGTCAGCGGTGCTCGGCGGCAGCTTGACCGCGATGACGCCGGGGATGTCGCCCCAACCGCGGAAGCGATTGGAGTTGTAGATGATCCCGTTCTCGATCACCGGGGTGACATCGCAGATCTGCATGTTGAGGTTGCTGGTGCAGATCACGCCGCCGTCGGCGGCGCGGACGATCTCGCCCTTGGTGACGATCACCGCCTCGGTGCCGATGCGCGCGACCACCGGCGAGTTGCCGTAGCCCATGTCGCCCTTGAGCGTGGTTTTCCACAGCACGGTGCCGGTCTTGGCCTCGAGCGCGAGCAAGGTATGCGAGCAGCCGTAGATGACCTTGCCTTCGACCAGGGTCGGTGACTGGTGGTTGCCGTGCTCCTCGGAGCCCATCACCTCATGGTGGGTCCACAGCCGATTGCCGTCGAGATCGAAGCCTATGATCGCCTGCGCGCCGATTCCGAAGCCGCCGCCGCCGCAGGCCCAGTAGATGCGCGCGCCGTCGCTGCACGGGGTGGCGTTGCTCGCCGAGACCTCGTTGCCCATGTAGGGCGGGTACTTCTTGCGGTCGATCTTGGCGAAGGCCCAGTGGATCCTCTTCTCGGTCTCGCTGCGGTCCTTGAGCTGCTTGTCGAGGTCCGCTTCGCGTTCCGAGCTCAGGCCCTGGGGCGACACCGCGGCATTGATGGCGGCGACCACCTCCTGGTTCTGCTTCTCCAGCTGGGCGAGCAGCGGTTCGATGGTCTCCTTCACCGCCGGGATGGCAGCACGCTCGGCGACGGTCAGCGCGTCGTAGGGGCTGGTCGAGCGCAGCCACAGGATCCGCCCGTCGCGCGCCGACAGGCAGACGACGTCCGAGATGTTCGAGCCGAGGTAAAGCCGCCCGCCGACGGTGATCGGCTGCGACATGCTGCGACCGGTCATCTTGGTCATCCATGCCACGTTGTGCGTCTCATAGGCGATCGGCGCCATAGGTTCAAGGTAGACCGCGGCCAGCCAGTCGCTTCGCCAGTGCTCGCTCTCGATGGAGGTGGTCTTGGCGGCGCTGATCTTGAGCAGCAGCGTGTTCCAGCCTTGCACGAGCTGCACCTCGAAGGTCTTCGTCGCGCTGGTCTTGGCGTCGAGCTCGCCGGGATGGCCGTTCAGCCAGAAGCGTCCGGCGACGCCGGTGAAGGGGATGCGCAGGCTGACCTGGCCGGCCTGCGGTGCGTGGATATAGGCGTGGGCGTAGCCGACCTGGTTGGCGAGATCGTTGGCGAGCACCGGGTTCTTGTCTCCGGTGATGGGCGTGAAGGCGTAGAGGAAATCGATGTTGGAATTATCGCAGGTGCTGCCGTTGTGATCGTGCCGGCTCTGGGTTTCGACGTCGGCGCGCAGGTATTTCCAGGTCGTGGTACCGGCCTTGCCCCCAATTGCCGGTTGCACGGTGGCCTCGCCGCCGAGCAGATCCTGATCGATGTCCTTCAGCGGATCCGCCACCGCGAACGGCCCGGCGACCAGCCAGTCCTTGATGGTGAAGTATTCCAGCTGACGGCTGTCCGCACCCGGGGCGCCAGCTGGCTTCGCCGCCTGGTAGCGCAGTTCGGTGGTGAGGCCCTTGACCCGCCGGCTCCAGGTCAGCGGCGGCGTGGCCCCGGGGAAGTGACCGGTCCAGTCGCCGCGCCAGCCGACCGGATGCTGCGGCGAGGGCAGGAAGTCGGCGGCACCGAGCGGCGCGTCGGCGGCGGAGCTGGACGCCATCAGCGCCGCAATCAGCGCGACCGCGACGAGCATCAGGTGCATGGTGCCGCCGATCATGATGCGACTGGAGGGTGGGACTCGAATCATGGCAGCAACCTCCCTAGACATTCACTGCCCCCACCGCAACCATACAGGTTCATTCCAGTTCCAGCCGTGGACTGGCCTTACGACTGGCGCACCGTCAGTTAGGTCGGAGCCGTAGATTGACAGCTGGGGGCCAAGGTTCGCCTGTTCCTCATTAACGTGGATGCCGGCCATCGCCGATGCCAGCTGATTACCGTAATGGGAATCCTTGCGCCTCAGGCTAACGCCGGCGGGTCTCGTTTCTGGCCACGTTCTAGACCTGATGGAGTCGATGATCCGCATGCATTCCGCTTCGTCGATAGTCAAAGCATACCTGCTATCACTTCTCCGCATGTGTCAGCTCAGCTATAGGCTCTGGCGCTTCTACTCGAGTTACCAGCCGCACTCCCAACGCTTCCAGAATGGCCTGTGCCCGCTCGAAGGATACCCCGCGATATTCATTGCGTTCATCCCGAGACACTTGGGACTCATCGATCCCTAATTTCCTCGCGAGCTGTCGTTGACTCATCCCCAAGTAGATCCTCAACCCTATCATGAGTCGTCCCATGCCCGTGAGATTCTCAACTTCCCTGAAATCACCACGTTTTATTCGCACATAGCTATCGACCTCCTCCTGAAGCTGAAGGTGGAAACTGAGTACAGGGTCGATCGCTCGCTTAACTTCTGAAGGCTTCAAGCCAGACCGCTCAAGGATGGCCCGCTGCTCGTTGATTCGCTCCCGTTCGGCATCAAGTCGCTGTATCGCCGATTGGTATTCAGTTTCCGTACGGATCATAAGTCCTCCTTGGTGGGCAACAGCACGACGATGCCCTTGGGGCGACCTGTTTCGCGGTGCTGTCGGAATAGCGAAGGGAACTCGAATTCGTGACCAAAATCGTCACGAACCCCGGTTCCCTGGCCATAATGTGGATAGAGTTCGATACGATACCGATGCCACATCGGAAGTTGTCGCTTGGGATACCCACGAAAGGGCGACCGAGCGGCGGGATCCCACGTCCAATTTTTATACTCGTCCAGTCGATTGAGGCTTTCCTCTAGCCGGCCCGAAGCAAGTTCCGCAAGAGCGCATTCGAAGTAGCCATCGATATCATTGGGGTGCCCCTTGCACTCGGCAATTGAACCATCGATAAATAGAGGACCGGTCCCAACGCTCCACAGCTGCTTGGCAAGGACGCCAAGATTCACGACGAGTCGGAGCCTCCAGGCTTCATCCCAGTCCGAAGAAGACGAATCAGGAGGGCCGAGAACCAAGAGAGATGTACTGAGCTCGTCGAGCGTCCCAGCGAACTCACCTGAGGGGAGGAGCCCTTCCGAGGAGAACTCCATTTCCCCAACGACCTTCGCATGCCTCACAGTTTACGTTACTTGACTAATATGTCAAGCTTACCACATGTCTCCATCGTGTGATGGCCCCCCTCTTCGAAGTCGAATTACTGCCGTGCTGTTCGTGCAGTTTCGCCGCCCGCACAACACGCAAGGCCAAATTATATGATGACTTGCGCTTTATCTGCGTGCCGCCTGGGATACCGATTTTACCTGCGACACTGTGGCGTGCTCCACGTCGCTCATTCGTAGCCGAGCGGGTTCGGAATATCCTTGCCGATGGCGACCTTCGCGATGGGCTTCCGGCCACGGAGCCCTTCCATGCCGACCGTCAAAGTCGCTGCCTTCTCCGTCTCTCTGGACGGCTATGCCGCCGGTCCGCGCCAGAGCCTCGAGAATCCGCTCGGCGTGCGCGGCCCTGAGCTCATGAGTTGGCTCTTCCCCACGCACACCTTCCGGAGCATGCACGGTGACGGCGGCGCTGGCGAGAAGGGCATCGACAACGGCATGGCCGAGGTCGCCATGGCGAACAACGGTGCGTGGATCCTGGGCCGCAACATGTTCGGCCCGGTGCGCGGCCAATGGCCCGACGACAG
>JAYVMM010000947.1:0-4833 GCA_043758975.1 Planctomycetota bacterium
GGGCTTTGTTTTCATGGCGCTCGCAGGGTAATGGGCAGCTCGACGTGGGCGCCGGTGCTGGAGGTGATGGTCAGGGTGGTGAGGCGGTCGCGCCCGTGCAGCAGTTCGGCGGGGATGCCGACGCTCGGCGAGACCTCGCGGCGCTGGTCGGGCGCGAGCACGATGGGCTCCTCGGGCAGGGTCAGGGTGGCGCCCAGCTCGGGGGGCAGCGCTAGGCGCAGCCGCTGCTCCACCCCCGTGCGGTTGCTCAACGACAAGGTGACCTCCTGGCGCACCAGCGTGACGCCGCCGGCACCATGCTCGACGGTCGGCATGGCGCCGACGCGTAAGCGCATGACCTCGAGCTCGCTCCGCAGGGCGATACGTGTAGCGGTGACGCCGAGCAGCCCAAGTAGGACCACCGCATAGAGCACGGTGCGGGCGCGCACCAGCACGCGCGGTTGGCCGGCAAGCTGATTTTCGCTGCGATAGGCGATCAGGCCGCGCGGACGCGCGAGCCGGTCCATGACGCCATCGCAGGCGTCGATGCAGGCCGCGCAGCCGATGCATTCCAGCTGGCTGCCGTTGCGGATGTCGATCGCGGTCGGGCAGACGCTGACGCACAACCGGCAATCAACGCAATCGCCCTGCAGCATGGGCGGTCCACCATCGCCGATCGCCAGCGGCGCGGCCTTGCCCCGGGGTTCCCCCCGCACCGCGTCGTAGGACGGCACCAGGGAATGGCGGTCGAGCATCGCCGACTGCAGGCGGCCATAGGGGCAGACGATGGTGCAGGTCTGCTCGCGGAACCAGGCGAAGTTGAAGAGCATCGCCGCCGCCAGCAGTGCGGCGAACAGCGCGCCGGCGGGGTGGGTGGCGGGCGCGATGTAGAGCCCGAGGACGATGGCATCCGCGCCGGTGAACAGCGCGGCGATGGCGGTGGCACAGACCAGGCACAGCAGGGCATAGCACAGCCATTTGCCGACCTTGCGTGCCAACAGGCCGGCGCGCATCCCGGCGCGATCCTGGCGCGCGCGCCGGTGCGCCGGCCCCTCCCATAGGGCCTCGATGGGCCGGAAGAGGAATTCGAGCATGGCGTTGTGCGGGCAGATCCAGCCGCAGATCACCCGGCCCGCCAGCGCGACGGCGAGCAGCGTGGCGACGATCGCGATAAGCACCAGCAGCAGCACGAGCGAGAGGTCCTGCGGCCAGAATATCTGGCCGCAGGCGATGTAGCGCGCATGAGGCAGGTCGATGCGCAGCAGCGGCAGGCCTCCCAGGCGCAGGTGAGGGAGAGCCAGCACCAGGGCGGTGACCAGGTAGGCCACCACCGCCCGCCGTCGGCGCCAGTGCCCGGGCACGATGTGGGCATAGACCCACTGGCGACGGCCACGACGGTCGACGGATGCCAGCACGGAGCGGAAATCGTCGTGGGCGTGGTCCATGGTCATCAATAGGTGATGGGGCTGTCCTTTTCACGGGCCAGGTCGGGCGGCTTGCCCGACCGCAGACCCTCGCGGTTCAGGCTGACGACGTAGATGGCGAGGTTGGCGATGTCGTCGCCCGAGAGCGCCGCCTTCTGCGGCGGCATGAGGTTGTTGGCGCGCCCGTTGGCGATGACGTCGACGATGTCGGTCATGTTCGAGCCATAGATCCAGTAGCGGTCGCGCAGGTTCGGTCCGATCAGGCCGGTCCCTTCCGGCGTATGGCAGACCGCGCAGCCGATGGTCCCGTAGAGGGTCTTGCCGCGCGCGATGCGCTCGGGGTTGGTGCTGAGCTGGCGCAAGGCCTGCTCGCTCAGCGGGCCGGTCTCGTGCTTGGCCCGCTCCTCGGCGATTTCGGCAACCTCGATGTTCCAGCGTTCGGCACCCAGCTTGCCGCTGCCGAAATGATAGTGCAGGACGTACCAGATCGCGAAGCCCACGCTCACCCACAGCATGGCCAGCCACCAGCGCGGCAGATCGTTGTCGTATTCGCTGATGCCATCGAAGCTGTGCGCGCGCGGCTGATCGGCGCGCTGGTCGCCGTTGCTATCCATCGGCTTGCCCTCCGCCGACCTGGTCGTCGTCCAGGGCCATCGCCTCCATGCGCCGGTGATGGGCCTGCCTGCGGTCGGTCGCGAGGTAGAGCGCGACCAGGGCGGAGAGCGTAACGAACAGCAGCAGGGCGCCCAGTCCCAGCAGGTTCGGGTGGGAGGCGAGGAATTCCAGCATGTCAACGTCCTCCGGTGTTGGCGGTCTGGACCGGCTTGCCGAGATCGGTGCCGAGGCGTTGGAGGTAGGCGATCATCGCGATAATCTCCTTGCGCTCGAGGTCCTTCTCGTCCTTAAGCCGCGGTTCCTTGCGCAGTTCGTTAGCCACGGTCAGCGCCTGGGCGCGCGCATCGGCCTCGGCGTGCCTGATCTCCAGGTTGGAGTAGGGAGTGAACAGCCCGGCCAGGGCCGTCAGCTTGGCCGAGATGTCGCTGAGATCCATGTCGTCCTGGCACAGCCAGGGATAGTTGGGCATGACCGTGACGCTCGACATCGAGCCGGGTCGTTGGAGGTGGAAGTAGTGCCAGGCGGCCGAGGGCCGCAGCACCCCTTCGCGGGCGAGGTCCGGTCCGGTGCGCTTGGAGCCCCATAGGAAGGGGCGGTCGTAGATGCCCTCGCCCGGCCTGGTGTATTGGCCGCCGTAACGTTCGGTCTCCGCACGCAGGGTGCGGATCTGCTGGGTATGGCAGTTGCTGCATCCTTCACGGATGTAGATGTCGCGGCCGGTGAGCTCGAGCGGGGTGTAGGGGGTGACCGAGCTGATCTTGGGCGACAGCACACCCTGGATCATGTTGGGGAGGATCTCGCACACCCCGCCTATCGCCAGGGCCCCGGCCGCGAAGAGGATCATCACCGCGGGCCAGCGCTCGACCAGATCGTGCATGGCGGTGGAGAACTCGCGCCAGCCGCTCTTGCCCAGCGCGTTTTCGATCAATTTGACGTATTCAGTGTCGCGCACGAAGCGTGGCGCCTGCGCCATCTCATCGCTCACCGCGGCGCCATGGCGCATGGTCTGGAACACATTGACCGCGCACAGCACCATGCCGGTGAGGTAGATGAGCCCGGCGCCAAGGCGCACCCAGTAGAACGGGATGGTGGCGCGGACGATCTCGGACCAGTCGCGATAGACCAGGTGCGAACTGCTGTCGAAGGCCAGCTGCATCGAACCTTCGGTGATGCCGGCGATCCACATCGCCACCGCGTAGATGGCGATGCCAATGGTGGCGATCCAGAAATGCAGGTTGGCGAGCGATTCCGACCACAACGGGGTCTTGCACAGGCGGGGGATCATCCAGTAGATGATGCCGAAGATGAGCAGGCCGACCCAGCCCAGCGCCCCGCTGTGCACATGGCCGATGGTCCAGTCGGTGTTGTGGCTGAGGGCATTGACGTCGCGCAGCGCCAGCAGGCAGCCTTCGAAGGTGGCCATGCCGTAGAAGGTGATGGCGCCGACCAGGAATTTCAGCACCGCGCTGCTGCGCACCTTGTCCCAGGCGCCGCGCAAGGTGAGCAGGCCGTTGATCATCCCGCCCCATGAGGGGGCGATCAGCATGACGCTGAATGCCACCCCCAGGGTCTGCGCCCATTCCGGCAGGGCGGTGTTGAGCAGGTGATGTGGTCCGGCCCAGATATAGATGAAGATCAGCGACCAGAAGTGGACGATCGAGAGCCGATAGCTGTACACCGGACGTTCGGCGGCCTTGGGCAGGAAGTAGTACATCAGGCCGAGGAAGGGCGTGGTGAGGAAGAAGGCCACCGCATTGTGGCCGTACCACCATTGCACGAGCGCGTCCTGGACCCCGGCGTAGACCGGATAGGACTTGAGGAAGGACACCGGCACGGCGAGACCGTTTATGACGTGCAGCATGGTGATGCCGAGGAAGGTCGCGAGGTAGAACCAGATCGCGACGTAGAGGTGGCGCTCGCGGCGCTTGAGGATGGTCCCGATCATGTTCACGCCGAAGGCGATCCACACCACGGCGATGGCGATCTTGATCGGCCATTCGAGCTCGGCGTATTCCTTGCTGGTGGTCTTGCCCAGGGGCAGGGTGATCGCCGCCGCGAGGATGATCAGCTGCCAGCCCCAGAAATTGATGCGCGACAGCCAGTCGCTGTACATGCGTGCCTTGAGCAGCCGCTGCAGCGAGTAGTAGAACCCGGCGAAGATGGCGTTGCCGGCGAAGGCGAAGACCACCGCGTTGGTGTGGAGCGGGCGCAGGCGACCATAGGTCAACCAGGGAATGTCGAAGTTGGCCGCCGGCCAAGCGAGCTGGAGCGCGATGAGCACCCCCACCAGCATGCCGACCAGGCCCCAGACCACGGTGGCGATGATGAAGTCCCGTACCGAGCGGTTGTCATAGGCGAAGGTCTCGAGCGCAGCGGCTGGGGAAGGAGCGATGGCTTGGCTTGCTCCGGCACTATCGGTCATGGGGCGGGGTCCTTGGTCTGGGCGGTGGCATCCGTCGCCACCGGAGGGTCGTCGGCGAGGATTCGCAGGGGTGGGGTGTCGAGATCGTCGAGCTGGCCGGATCTGATCTGCAGCACCAGCAAGGCTCCGGCGAGGGCGAAGATCGCCAGGGCGAGGCCGGTGAAGAGGAGAAGGAGGGGCATGGCTGGCTGCTGGGGAGACGCTACGCCCGCAATAAAAAATGAAAAGGATATTTTTATCTACAAATAAGAAAATATGGATGGACATTCCGGGTCGCGCCGCCAGCGTGGGCGCATGCCATCGTGGTCGGTCGATTGGTCGGGTCTGGGCCTGGTCCTGAGCCTGGGATCGGCATGGGTTTCGTTGCATTGCGCCGGGATGTGCGGTCCGCTG
>JAYVMM010000948.1:0-4680 GCA_043758975.1 Planctomycetota bacterium
CACCGCCAGCGCGAGCGGCTTGCTGGTGCTCTGCTGACCACCGACATCGGTGGCGCGCGCAGTCAGGGTGACCGCCTCGCCGAGCGAGAGCCCGAGCCCGGCAAGATCGACCCCGACTTCGCACTTGGCCTCGCGGCGCGCGTTTCCCGGCAGCTTGAGCGGCAGGCGGCGGCGCTCGCGCCCATCGACGTCGATCACCAGCTCGAGCGCGCGCAGACCGATGTCGTCGCTGGCCTCGACCTCGACCATCAGCGCCTCATCGCGCCCGACCAGGCCGGCCTCCAGCCCGCGTCCGTTGAGCTTGACCTGGGGCGGCTTGTCCGGCAGCACGGTGAGCAGCCAGCGCTGCGGCGGCTCCGCCACCAGCCCGCTCGCGCCGACCAAGCGCACGCCGTAGGAGAGCGTGGCGGCGGGCTTGAGTTCGGCGCGCAGCAGGCCGCCACTGATCGCGGCGGCATGCTCATTGCCATCATAGGTGAGGCTGCCGCTGACGCTCTGGGCGCCGCCGATCTGCGCCTGCAGGGCAACCGTCGAACCGGCAATCATCTCGGCGTCGCCGCCATCGACGGTGCGCACCGGCAGTCCGGTGTAGGGCGGCGGGGTGATGCGTAGGCTGATCTTCTCCAGCAGCGGCGGCTGGGCGACCTCGACGCGGAAGCCGCGGCTCTCGCCATCACCGGCGAGTACGCGGTAGTGCAATCCGCGCGTCACCGCCGAGAGGTGCAGGCTGTAGGCGCCGCCTTCGCCGGCGCGCTCGAGCGGCATGCTCTCGCTGACCCCGTCGTCCCACACCACCGCCAGGCTGGCGGCGCCAGGATCGGGGGTGGCCTTGATCTGGAGATCGAGCGGTGCGCCGCTCGCCAGGCGCAGGTCGCCGGGCAGCACCTCGAGGTGGATGCGCGACGGGCGCAGCACTGCCGGCCAGGCGGCGCGCGCCAGGAACATCGGCACGCCCGGGACCAGGCAGCAGCCGGCGATCGCCGCCGCCGCCAGCCCGGCGCGCAGCCAGGCGGTGCGTGCGGGACGGCTGGAGGAGAGCGCCACTACGTCGAGGCCGGCGGCCTCCTGGGCGGCGAGGGCGATGGTGCGCTCGATCATCCAGGCGCTGACCCCGCCCGCCGGGCGCCCGGCGAGCTCGACCGCCGAGCTCAGGCGCTCCTCGAGACGACCGTCACTGCGCAGCTCGATATCGTGCGCGTGGTCGACCAAGAGCGGACGCGCGACCAGGGGCTTGACCACCCGCACCGCGAACACGGTGCCGGTGGCGGCGTAGGCGGCCAGGCTCAGCGCCCAGTGGGCGCCATGGCCGGGATGAGCGCTGGCGTCGACGATGGCGACCGTGGCCAGGCCTGCGGCCTGCACCAGGATGCACTCGCCGAGGCCGCGCAGCACCAGGATGCGGCGTTGGCGGGCGGCGTAAGCCCTGAGCGTCTGGTGCAGCACTGCCGGCAAGCCAGACCTGGTCATGCAGCCTCCGCCTCGTGCAATCAACGGCCCGGGGCCGCCGCTGTGACCGTCTACCCCCCTGCTCGCGCTAGGGCAGCCCGACCCGCTTACGCCACATCCACTCGACGCACAGCAGCCCGAGTACCACCAGCAAGGCGCCGAAGTTGTCCCACAGGCTGTGGGTGGTGCGGTGCGGGGTGTCCTTGGTGTCGAGGTGCTGGCACAGCTCGTTGATCAGCGACACCGACTGGTCGAGGGTGTCGGCGCGGAAGCCGCCGGCCTGGGCCAGGCGCTGGAGGTTGACCATGTCGGCGCCCAGCTCGATGCCCTCCTGGCTGACGTGCGAGCGCACCACCAGGTCGCGCACCTCGCTGAGCGCGGCGGCCTCGCTCTCGCCGCTGGTGGCGGTGATGCGCCAATGGCCTTCGGCCAGGCCGGAGAGGGTGACGTGCCACTGGCCGTCGGCGTCGGGCACCGGCGCCAGCTCAAGCTCGCGCTGGCTGCCGGCGACCACCGCACCCTTGTCGTCGATGCGGGCGACCGTGGCATGCGCCGGGCGCACTACCGGCGCACCATCGCCGCGGCGCGTGCGCACGCGCAGCTCGGCGCTCTCGTGCGGCGCGATCAGCGCGCGGTCGAGGGCGGCCTGCAGGCGGGAATCCTTGCCGCGCAGGCGCAGTCCCAGGCCCCAGCGCACGGCCTGCAGCCAGAAGGTCTGGTGCACGCGGTCGCCGATGCGGTCGCGCCAGCGCCAGATCTCCGGCGACCCGACCCACAGCACGCGCCCGGCCCCCGAACGCTGCACCGCCACCACCGGCACATGCAGATCATTGGCGGTCTCAAGCAGCACTTCGGCCCCGGGCTTGGCCACCACCCCGGAAGCGATGCCGCGCAGCGGCGGCAGCACCGTCCACAGCTTGCGGTTGAGGGTGGCGTCATCGAGCACGGCGACGATGGGGTTGTCGGCGGCGTTGCTGGTCATGATCAGGGGCGCTGGCGCGCCGGCGGCGCTGGCGCCGGAGACGATGCGCACCGGGAGCAGGTTGGCGATGCCGCCCAGGGCGTAGGAGCCAGGCATGCCGCGCGCGCCGGCGATGAACACCGCGAAGCCGCCGCGATGCACCACGAAACGCTCAAGGCGGGCCTGGTCGGCGGCGGTCATCTCGCCGGGTGCGAGGTCGCCCACCACCACCAGGTCGAAGGAGTCGAGCTCCGCCTGGGTCGGCGGCAGCAGCTCGCGCTCACCGCGCGCTTGGCGCACCGAGAGGTAACGGCGCACCACCTCGACGCGCTTGTCGCGCTCGAAGAGATTGACCAGGTAGCGGCTCTCCCAGCGCGGCGAGGCGTCGACCACCAGGACTTTAAGCGGGTCGTCATTGACCACCACGCTGCAGTCGGCCTGATTGTTGGCCAGACTGGCCTCGGCATCGGCGTCGGGATCGCTTTGGGGACCGCTGCCGGCGGGCAAGGCGCCGTCGAGGGTGGCCAGGCGCAGGCCCGGCAGCGGGCGCTCGAACTGCTGGTCGGGCAGCTGCCAGCCCACCGCCACGTGACCGGAGCCGCCGGCCTGCTTGTGCAGCACCTCGATGTAGTAGGGCTTGCCCTTCTCCAGCACCACCGCCTGGGAATGCTGCGATTCGTACTTGTCCCACACCCCGCGTTCGACCCAGTCCAGGACGTCGGCGATCTTGCTCTTCTTGGCCGGATCGGCGCTGGAGGAGAGCCAGAGCTCGGCCTTGTCGTCGGCGCACACGTAGAAGACATAGCGACCGCTCGCAGGCGGCACCACGTAGCCGCGCAGGCGCTCGCCGTAGTTCTCGTGGTCATCCTTGACCTCGGCCGCCGGCACCACCTCGACCAGCGCCGGCTTGCCGGCGAAGGACGGATGGGCGGTGAGGTCGTGGACCTCGTAGCCGGGGATGCCGTTCCACACCTCGCGCACCAGCCCGCCGCTGCCGCTGACCGCGCGCACCCCATCGGCGCGCTCGATGCGCGCCTGGAAGTTGTGCACTCCGGCCTGGGCGTCGGGCAGCTCGAAGCGCTCGATCTGCCAGTGCCCATCACCGCGCACGGTGCGCTTTTCGAACAGGGTGCCATCCTTGGTCAGGATCAGGTTCCAGTCCTTGCCCGGGTAGCCGGTGATGCGGTAGCGCACGTCCAGGCGCACGGTCTCGCCATGGAAGACCTCGGCCGGGGCCTGGATCTCGGCCACCACCGCATCGCGGATCTCGCCCTGGTCGCCGACCAGGACCCCGGCGAGGCGCGCGCCGCGCGCACTGAGCGCGCGCACCGCCGGCACCGGATCGACCCCGGCGGTCTGGCGCCCATCGCTGAGCAGCACCACCCCGCCGACATGCTGGCGGTCGGCCCAGGTGCGCGCCAGGGCCGAGAACGGGGTGGCGAAATCGGTGGTGCCGGCGGGCTGGAAGCCGCCCGGCTTGGCGGGATCCTCAAGCGGGGTCAGGCTGCCGTCATCGACGGCGAAGAACTTGAGCTGGGCGCGCGCGCGCAGCAGGGGCGCCAGCTTGTCGCTGGCGATGCGGCAGGCGCGGTCGAAGCGCGACATCGCGTGCAGCTTGGCCAGGCCCGACTTGACTGCCGGGGCGGTGGCGCTGTCGGCAAGCAGGGCGCGGTCGCTGGCCTCCTGCGCTGCCTCGAGTTTGGGCAGCAGATCGCGCGACTTCTCGGCCAGGGCGTTGAGGGCGGCGGCGACCTTCTCCGGCTTCTCGCCGGCGGCGTCCGGGCGCTCGCGCTTGAGCAGGCTGATCACCCGCGCCAGCACTTCGGTCTCGCTGGCGAACAGCGCCTTGGCCGCGGTGTCGCTGGCGACTACGGACGCAACCTGGGCGCAGGCGCCGGCGTGGAGTTCGGCGGCGTGCAGGGCCTGGGTGCGCGCAGCCGGCAGCTGGCCGTGCGCCCAGGCCTCCTGGGTTGCGACCACCGCAGCGCCGAGCGCCGGCAGGTCGCCGAGCAGGCCGAGCAGTTCGTGGCGGGCGCGGCGCGGGCCGTCCGGGCGCAGCTTGGCCTCGACCAGGCCGAGGGCGATGGCGTCGTCGAGGCGGTGGGCGAGGCTGGCCTGCACATCATTGACGTCCATCGAGCCGGAGCGGTCGATGAGCACCGCCACCGCCGGCAGCTCGTGCTCGACGCTGGTGAAGCTGAGCGTGGGCTCAAGCAGCAGCAGCACCACGATCGCCACGGTGGCGCCGCGCAGCCAACTCAGCGCGCGGCGGG
>JAYVMM010000949.1:0-6076 GCA_043758975.1 Planctomycetota bacterium
TTCGGCGACCGCCTGCTCGCTGTCCCGCAGGCACTCCCGGCAGCGGTCGCGGAGAGCCTGCGCGGCGCTGCCGAGCGCGCCATCGCCGCCAGCGCGCAATCCCGGGCAACGAGCGCGCCGGGCGCTGAGCGCAGCTACATCCCGGGGCACAAGGCCGGCGGCACGGTGTCCTATGCCGCGCTGCACACCCTGGCGCCCGAACTGGTCGCCTTCTACCAGAGCGCGGAGCTGCGCCAGCTGTGCTCACGCATCGTCGGTGCCGAGCTGGTGCCGACCCCGATCAATGACCAGAGCTCGTGCTCGCTGTTGGTCTACCAGCGCGCGGGCGACCACATCGGCTGGCACTTCGACCACGACTTCTACCGCGGGCGGCACTTCACCGTGCTGCTCGCCCTGGTCAATGAGCGCAGCGGCCAGCCCGGCCCCTCCGCCGCCCGCCTCGAGGCTTGCATCGGCGGCGGGGTGCGCGAAGTGCCCACCCTGGCCAACACCATGGTGGTGTTCGAAGGTGCGCGCGTGCGCCACCGCGTCACCCGCCTGGGCGAGGGCGAGCGGCGCATCCTGCTGAGCATGACCTTCTGCACCGACCCGCGCTCGAGCGTGGTCCAGGGCGTGCTGCGCCGCTGCAAAGACACCGCCTACTATGGGCTACGCGCGCTGTGGAGCTAGGCGCGCCCGCGCGGCGCGCCGGCAGGCAGGCAGTGGAGAACCTGGGCAAAACCCGGGCTGGCGGCGGCTCATCCGCCTCTAGCATGCGCCGATCGCCCACCCGGAGTGGACCATGCCCGCCTCCCCCACGGCGCCCACCGGCTGCCGCCGGATCCGCCTGCCAGCGCGTTGGTTCAGCCACCATTCGCTGCTTTTGGTGTGGCGCCACCAGCTGCGCCGCGCGGGCGCCGCGCCAGGAGCGCCACGCGAGACCACCGCGCGCGCGCGCCGGTCCGCTCAGCGGGGGTCGCGCGCCTGAGGACGCTCCCGGTGGCAAAGGGCGCGGGCTGGCAATCCCGGCTGCCACCCTAAAATCGGGCCGGGGAGACAGCCATGCGCGTATGCGTGATCGGACTCGGCATCATCGGCGGGGTGTGGGTCCGCCATCTCGCCAGCGATGGTCACCAGGTGCGCAGCTGGAACCGCACGCCACAGCCTGGCGCGCCTGGCTTCACCGCCGACCTGCGCACGGCGGTGGCGGACGCCGAACTGGTGATGATCGTGGTCGCCGACCCCCCGGCGGTCGCCGCGGTCCTGGCCACCATCATCCCGGCGTTGCCCGCCGGCGTGATCGTGGCCCAGCACAGCACGGTCGGGGTCGACGACACCCGCACCTACGCCAAGCAGGTCGCCGACGCCGGCGGGCGCTTCCTGGACATGCCCTTCACCGGTAGCAAGCTCGCTGCCGAGTCGCGCCAGCAGGTCTTCTTCATCGGTGACGACGCCGGGGTGCTCGCTGCGGTCGAGCCGATCTACCGCCGGCTGTCGAAATCGCTGCAGCCGATCGGCGGCATCGGCGCGGCGATGGCAATCAAGCTGTGCTTCAACGTGCTGATCGCCGACCTCAACCAGGCCTACTGCGAGTCCTATGCCCTGGCGATGAAGTCGGGCATCACCGCCGACACCTTCTTCACCGCGCTTGCGCAGACCGTCTCGCAGTCGCCCCTGGTCGAGCTCAAGAAGCCCAAGTACATCGCCGGCGACTACAGCCCGCAGTTCTCGATCAAGCACATGCATAAAGACCTCCGCCTGGCGCTCGGCCTCGCCGCCGCCGCCGGGCTCGAGCTGCCCGAGACCGCGGTGGTCGAGCGCGCCTACGCCGAGGCCGCCCGCCGCGGCATGGGCGACCTCGATTTCTCCGCCCTGCTCGAGATCGTGCGCGCTCCGGCGCGTGCCCACCTCATCCCCTGAATCCAGGCGGGCGCGGCCTTGGCTGATGCGACTGAAGCGACTGATGCGACTGAAGCGCTCGACGCCTTCCTCACCCGGCGCACCGGTTGGACCTGGGCGGACGTGCGCCGGGCCATCCACTCCCGCCGGGTCAGCGTCGGTGGCGTGGTGTGCAAAAAGTACCACCGCGCGCTCGCGGCGGCCGACGAGGTACGCCTCGACGGGGCGGCGGTCGCGGACGGCCCCGACTTCGGCACCCTGATCTGCCACAAGCCCGGCGGGGTGGCGTGCAGCCATGCCGAGGGCGATCGCCCGCTGATCTACGACCTGGTGCCCGCATCCTGGCGCCATCCCAACCTGCAGAGCGCTGGCCGCCTCGACCGCGACACCACCGGGCTGATCATCCTCACCATCAACGGGCGCCTGCAGATCAGCCTCACCGCACCCGCGCGCGCGCTGTGGAAACGCTACCGCATCCGCTTTACCGGCACGCTGCTCGGCGACGCACCCGCGCGCGTCGCCACGGGTCTGCCGCTGGGCGAGCGAGAGCGCGCATGCCTGCCGGCGCGCCTGACCCTTGCGGGCAGCGACGGCAGCGGCTGCGGAGTTGCCACCCTCGAGCTGTGCGAGGGCCGACACCACCAGGTCAAGCGCATGGTACGCGCGCTCGGCGGGCAGGTGGTGGGCCTGCACCGTGACCGCATCGGCGAGCTCGAGCTGCCGGGCGACCTCGCGCCCGGCATGATGCGCGCTCTCAGCGCCGAGGAGCGCCTGCGGCTGTTCGCCTGACCTCCGCCTGGTGAGCGCTCGGCCAGCTTGGCGAGGGCGCCGGACACGGCACTGTCGGCGGAGGCGGTGTGGGCGGCGGGCGTCAGCGCCCGCCGCCCTGGTTCACGGCTCGCCGAAGGTTTCGGCGAAGAGCCCGGCCATCGCCTTCCACGAGCGCTGGTCGGCGGCGGCGTTGTAGGCGTAGCCGGCAGAGTTGTCGGTGCCGGCGCCCTGGTGGGTGAAGCCGTGCACGGCATTGCCGTAGCTGACCAGCTGCCAGTCGACCTTGGTCGCCTTCATCTCCTTCTCGAAGCCGGCGACCTCCTCGGTCTTGACGTAGGGATCGTCGGCGCCGTGCAGCACCAGCACCCGACCGACGATGTTCTGGGCATCCTCGGGCGTGGGCGTCGACAGCCCGCCATGGAAGGTGACGGTGGCGGCCACCGGCTGGCCGGCACGGGCGAGCTCGAGCACGCAGGTGCCGCCGAAGCAGTAACCGATGGCGCCGACGCGCTTGGCATCGACCTTCTTGGTCGCCAGCAGGGCGTCGAGGCCGGCGTGCATGCGCGCGCGCATCAGCGGGCGGTTGCCCTTGTACTGGCCGGCGAGCGTGCTGGCCTCCTCCGTGGAGGCCGGGCGCACGCCCTTGCCATAGACGTCGACGCAGAAGGCGACGTAGCCGAGCTTGGCCAGCTTGACCGCCTGCTGCGCGGTGCGCTCGGTATTGCCCATCCAGTCGTGAGTGACCAGCACGCCCGGGCGCGCGCTGGTCCAGGCGTCGTCGTAGACCAAGGTGCCGACGCAAGTTGTGCCATCGCTCTGGTATTCGACCACGTCCGATTTCACCGCCGCCTGCAGCGGCAGGGCGGCGAGCAGGGTCAGCGGGAGGAGGAGAAAGAGGAAGAGGAAGAGGGTGCGCATGGCTCGTTCCAGGGGGTGGCAAGCGGGACGGGGCGACTGCGGACGGTGGCGCGCCAGAGCGGCAAGTCCAGCGCCGGCTCGCCGGACGCGTGCACAGCGCCGCCGCCCTGTCGCACGGCTCAGCACTACGCGGCGTTGCGCACGCAGCGCAGCGGCGCATGGTCGCCGCATGGACGACGGTCGATATCCCTGCTTCATCGATGTCGAGGCCTCCGGGTTCGGCCCCACCTCCTATCCTGTGGCGGTGGCCTGGAACGATCACGGCGGCGAGATCCAACGCCTGCTCATCGATCCCCGTCCGGTGCCCGCTTGGCAGCAGTGGGATCCTGCCGCCGAGGCGGTGCACGGCATCGAGCGCGAGCGCCTGGAGCGCAACGGCTGGCCGCCCGACTACGTCGCCGACCGCCTGAACCAGGCGCTGGGCGGCGGCACGGTCTACAGCGATGCACCGGATTTCGATGCCGCCTGGCTGCGCACCCTGTTCCAGGCTGTCGGCCAGCCGCCCACCTTCGCCATCGAGCAGGTCGATGATCTGCTCATCGCGATCATGCGCGCTTTGCACGAGGCGGTGTGGCAGGTGGTCGTGCGCCTAGCCGAACTCAAGCGGCAGATCGCCGCGGTCAGTGCGGGCAAGCACGATGCCGGCTACGACGTCGGCTATCTGCTCCAGCTCTGGCGCGCCGCCGGCGGCCATGCGGTGAAGATGAATCATGGCATCGGCCCACTGCCCGCGACCAGTCCGACCGGGACCTTCCTGCGCCTGAAGCGCGATGGGGCCGGTGGCACGCCGGGCTCACCGCGCTGAGCGGGAGAGCGGGCGCGAGCGGTCAGTCGTTCGGGGATCGCACCAGCGCCCGCAGCGGGCACCGGCGGGCGGTCTCAGCGGTGGGAGCCTCGTCGCAGCCCGTGGCCGCGACCGGTGCCCGGGCGCACCACCGACTTGCCGCTGAAGACGATGTGGATCTCAAGCCCGAGCGCCTCCATGAGCATCTCGACGTTGCGCAGCGGAACGTTGAGCTTGATGGTGAGGAGTCGCTGGACCGTGGTCAACGGCAGTCCGCTTGACTTGGCGATCTGATACGGATTCGTCTTCTGGCGCCGGGCCGCATCCTGCAGGGCAGCGAGGATCCGCGACGATTTGGGCGTTGGGATTGGCATGCCCGGGACACTATCCGCCAGAGTTTTCATTCATATGTAATTATCTTTGGTTATCTACGGTCGAATCGCGGTTACTCCGCTTTCCTATCGTGGAATGGGGGGGCGCTGGCCCGGAGCGACGCAATGGCTCCGCCTGGAGCAAATGCAACGAATTGACAGTGCTCCTAGCCTCTTTGCGGCGGACCGGCGGCGGGCTCCACCGCCGATTCCGCGGGCGCCGGGTCCGCCGGTGGCTCGGGCAGGAACCAGGCGACCACCGCCGCCGGCAGGAACAGCGCCGCCGCCCCCAGCAGCGCCACGCGCACGTCGCCGACCGGGGCGAGCATGCCGAACACCACTATGCCGATGGCCGCGGCGATGCGTCCGATGTTGTAGCAGAACCCCGCACCGGTGGTGCGCATCAGGGTCGGGAACAACGGTGGCAGGTACATGGTGAAGAGCGCGAACACGCCCTGGCAGAGGCCGGTGGCGGCGAGGAAGGGCAGCAGGGTGCTGAGCGGGCGCGACACGGCGTAGCAGGCGCCCATGGTCAGGGCGTAGGCGAGGAAGAGCAGGATCATGGCGCGGCGGTAGCCGAGGCGGCGGGCGAGCAGGGCGGCGAGGAAGTTGCCGACCACCGCGCTCACCGAGAGCAGGATCAGCACTTCGCTGGCGAGATGGTTGCGCGCCTCCTCGCTCCAGCCCTGCAGCTGCTCGAGGCCGCGCAGCTGCTGCAGCGCCCAGAACATGCACGCCCAATGGCCGGTGAGCGACAGCGCGCAGCAGGACATCACCAGCCAGCTGAGGCGCGCGCAGCCGGGGGCGAAGAGCGCGCGCAGCCGGGGCTGGGCGGGCGCCTCACCGCTGCGCGCGCGGTGCCATTCCGCGCTTTCAGGCACTGCCCGGCGGATCCACAAGGTGACCAGGGCGGGGGCGAGCCCGACCAGGAAGACGGTGCGGTGCGGCGCGGCGGCGAGCAGGTAGCAGGCCAGCGCCGCGGTCATCACCCCGAGGTTGACCGCGCTCTGCAGCACCGCGGCGAGCAGCGGGCGATAGGTGCTGGGCCAGGTCTCACTCAGCAGGGCGGCGCCGACCGCCCATTCGCCGCCGATGCCGAGGGCGGTGAGGAAGCGCAGCACCGCGAGCTCCTGCCAGCTGCTGGCGAAGTAGGACAGTCCGGTGCAGCAGGAATAGGTGAGGATGGTCAGGACCAGGGTGCGGCTGCGCCCGATGCGGTCGCCGAGCAGGCCGAAGGCCGTGCCGCCGAGCGCCCAGCCGAGCATGAAGGCGGCCATGATGAACGCGCTGCGCTCGCGCACCGCCAGCGCGCCGACCTCCGCCCCCATCAGCGACGCCACCATCGGCAGTGCGA
>JAYVMM010000950.1:0-2532 GCA_043758975.1 Planctomycetota bacterium
CCGAAAGCGGCGCCGCCGCCGATGCTGGCGAACAGCGGCTTGAGCTGCACCGTCGGCAGGCCGGCGAGGTGGCCACCAAGCAGGGCACCACCGACTGCCGCCACCGCCACCGTCAGCACCACCGCTAGGCGGCGGCCAGAGATCAGCACGACCTGGGTCATGCCGTAGATCCTACGCACGGCGCGCCGCCGGGGAAGCGCAGGTCGTCCACCCCGCCCGCCCGGGGGCGCGTGGACGGCGATGGCGCCACCCGCCATCTCCTGCTACCATCCGCCTTTCCGCCGTCCTGGACCACCCCCATGCCTGCCGTGCCACCCCCCCCTTCCTCCGTCCCCCATCCGCCCTCCACCCGCCTGGGCTGGGCGGTGCTGGCGACCCTGTTCGCGCTGCTCGCCCCCGCCGGCGCCTGCGCCGGGGACGCACCGCGCCTGACCACCCACGTGGTCATCGTGGTGATGGACGGCGCGCGTTGGAGCGAGACCTTCGGCGAGCCCGAGCGGCAGTACATCCCGCATCTCGCCAAGGAGCTGGCGCCCCAGGGCGTGCTCTTCACAAGCTTCCGCAATGACGGGCCGACCTACACCGACGCCGGGCATGCGGCCATGACCACCGGGGTCTACCAGGAGATCAACAACACCGGGCTCGAACTGCCCCAGCACCCGAGCATCTTCCAGCGCTACCTCGCGGCCACCTCGGCGCCGGCCACCGACGCCTGGATCATCACCACCAAGGACAAGCTGCAGATCCTCGCCGACAGCCAGGATCCCGAGTGGACCCACAAGCACCTTTGCTCCACCGATTGCGGCAAGCAGGGCAAGGGCGTGGGCGCCGGCTACCGCGAGGACAGCGAGACCCTGACGCGCGTGCTCGACCTGCTCGCCGCCAACCATCCGCACCTGGTGCTGGTCAACTTCAAGCAGCCGGATGCCGCCGGCCACGCCAAGGACTGGCCCGGCTACCAGCAGGGCATCCGCGACAGCGATGCCTCCATCGCCAAGATCTGGGCCTTCCTCCAGGCCGATGCCGCCTACGCCGGCCACACCGCGCTGTTCGTCACCAACGACCACGGTCGCCACCTCGACGGCCTGAAGGACGGCTTCGTCAGCCACGGCGACGACTGCGCCGGCTGCCGCCACATCATGCTGCTCGCGCTCGGCCCCGACTTCGCCCACGGGGTGGTGACCAATCGCCACCGCGGCCTGATCGACATCGCGGCGACCGCCGCCTCCCTGCTCGGCCTGACCCTGCCGGGCAGCCCCGGCGAGGTCATCAGCGAGCTGTTCCCTGGTGGATGACCAAGGCCACCAGTCTCAGGGTTTCAGAGGCGGTCGGATAGTGATCGCGGCATAGAGGGAAACTGTCTGCGCCAGCCGTTGAAACTCTAGGCCGGGGATCAGCGACTCGTACCTGCGAACCTGGCATCGAACGACGACGGACCGAATTAAATTCAAAAGCCTGATCATTAATTCGGGCTTTGGCGAGGTCAGGCGTAGATCGTCATTCAGCGGTATTTGCCACGGCCCTTCATGCGCTCAAGAGAGCGGCGATTGATATCCTCAATCGTGAGTCCCTGGCTGCGCACTTCTCGCAGCGAGGCCACCATGGCGCTAGCGAGGGGACCTTCTGCACATGCGGTCTTTGAGGTCGTCTTGGATCCCAAGGCGCGCTTCACAGTGGTGGAACTGTCGGAGTGCGATCCCATAGCTCATGTCCTCTGTTGGATTATTCAGCACAGACGCCAGTTCAGCAAGCGGTATCCGCACATCGCCCTCCGCAGCTGAACGCAAGGCAGTAATACTAAGTGCATGTATACCAGAGAATTGCCGGATAAGCCGGAGAATGGTCTCCCGGCTACCTTGATGAAGGTCGACCATCCGTTCAAGGGTCAGATAGCGCCCTTCCTTCACGGCTCGCGTGATCATGCCTTCTACCGCTAGCGGGAAGGATTTAAAAACCCAGTAGATGTCGACTTGGCGATCATTTTCGAGGGCCTTCCTAACTTCTCGCTCTGCAGTTGCCGGATCGGTCAAGCTCGTATCGTATACCGTGGTGGTAAGGGGATCGACAGCATCGATGATCCCTCGCAGCATTGATGTTTTGCCTGAGGCGGGTCCGCCGCCGAGTAGAACAACTCGCCGGGCAGTGGCAGTCTCCCGCTGGAACCGATCGAACGATGCCGCCTTCGCCGGCCCAAAAGTTGCCGCAGTATAGCGTGTGCGATCGATCCGCTGTTGGTCGGTAGCAAGACCTTCTGGGCCTAAGCGATACGACGGCAGGAGTTCTCGATAGAGATCGATGTTGATGACGAGTCCATGGAAGGTCAGGGGAATTGCGTTATATTGCTGGTCGGCGGATTCGCCTTGAACGATCTGGGCAAGCTCGCTCTCCTTTTCCCGTTCCTCTGCGGTAAGCCCGGGAACGGCGGGGAAATTCAAGGGTCGAAATGGGAGCGCCGTCTTATTCATCTTCATGATCCAACGCCAGATCGCTCCAGATAGTCGTGATGTTTTCCTGGAAAACGCGCGTTGCACG
>JAYVMM010000951.1:0-1567 GCA_043758975.1 Planctomycetota bacterium
GAGCCTCGCCCAATCGACCGGCGTGCCCACGCGCATCAACGAGGTCAATTCCTATTCCGGCGGGGGCAAGGTCGGCGTCAGCGATACGCTGGCCGGCGCGCTGTGGACGCTGGATTTCATGTTCACCCTGGCGAGTCACGGCATCAACGGCATCAACCTCCAGACCGACATCAACCAGCATGCCTTCATCAGCCCGTATTCGCCGATCGTCCACGACGCCACTGGCCCATGCCATGCCCGTCCGCCCTACTATGGGATGCTGGCCTTCGCCATGGCCGGGTCCGGCGAGCTGCTCGCGACCACCTGCGATCGCGGCGACCGCACCATCACCGCCTATGCCACCCGGGATGCGCCCGGCTCATTCCGGCTCACCATCATCAACAAGTCCCCTCTCCACGATGCCGAACTGTCGCTCAGCCTTCCCGACGGCGTGATGAGCGCGGATGCCTACCGCCTGATCGCACCGCAGATCGACAGCACGACCCAGGTGACGTTCGCCGGGCAGGCGGTCGCCACAAACGGCAGCTGGATGCCAGGAGCACCGGAATCGGTCGCGGTCGCTTCGGGGAAGGCGACGCTGGCATTGCGCCATTCCAGTGCCGTCGTCGTCCACCTCTACTGACCTCCTGGCTGCTGTCGTGCACCGGGCGCGCGGAAGCAGGCGACGAGATCCGTGGACGGCACTCCTCACCTCCAGCATAAAGGCATGGATATAGATGCGCATTACGAAAGATCGCGGGCGCTGGACTCCCACCCCTGCACGGCTCATCCGCGCCGCGGTCCTGATCGCTGCACTGGCGGCTGGGGCGCTGCCTGCGGCGGAACTGACTCTGACCAGTCTGTTCACCGATCATGGCGTGCTGCAACGGGACAGGGCGGTGCCGGTCTGGGGCACGGCCGCGGCTGGCGCGAGCATTACCGTGGAATTTGCCGGTCAGCACAGAACCGCCACCGCGACCTCAGAGGGCGCCTGGTCGGTGCGGCTGGAGCCCATCCCCGCCACCAGCCAGGCGCAGAACCTCGTCGTCCGCTCGGCAGGCGCGTCCATCACATGCACGGATATCCTGGTCGGCGATGTGTGGCTCTGTACCGGCCAATCGAACATGGGCATGTCGGTCGGGGACAGCGCCGACGCTAAGAATGAGGTCGCCACAGCCGACCATCCGCAGCTGCGCCTCTTCACCGTGCCGCAGAGCTCGGAGCTGGCGCCGCAGCCTGCCATCGAGGGCCATTGGATGGCTTGTTCGCCCGCATCCATCCGCTCCTTCTCGGCCGTCGCCTACTACTTCGGGCGCACCCTGCAGCAGGACCTGCAGGTTCCGATCGCCCTGCTGCACAGCTCCTATGGCGGCACCTGCGCTGAATCCTGGACCTCCATGGAGGCGCTCTCCTCCGTCCCGCTCTTCGGCGAACGGGCGCGCACGCAGATTGCGCAGTACCGCGCACAGCCGGAGGCGCTGCGCCTCTTCCCTGAGCAGCGGCGCACCTGGGAGGAGTCCCACCACGTCGTTCCGCCACCTCCTGCCAGCCTGGCGCAGGGCTGGCAGGATCCGGCGGTGGACAGCAG
>JAYVMM010000952.1:0-2835 GCA_043758975.1 Planctomycetota bacterium
CCGGGCGCCGGCACCGCCGAGGCGGGCTGCGCTGGCGTCGGGATGGTGTTGACGATGAGATTCATCGGGAAGCTCAAATGGCGCTCCGGCACCACCGTAGGGAGCGGCGGCAGGGTGCGCATGTAGGCGATGAGCGCGCTGATGTCCTCGCGCGCAGCATGGCCGTACTGCTGATAGGGCATGAGCGGGAACATCGCCCGCCCGCTGCGGTCAACGCCGCAGCTGATCGCGCGATAGAGCTCGCCGTCGCTCCACGCTGAGAGCGCTGCCGGGGTGAGGTTGCGTCCATAGATGATGCCGGGGATGCCGGCGCTGCGGTCGAAGGCATCGCCGCCGCCGCCCTCGCTGCCCGGCACCACCGGACCCGCGAAGCGGGTGGTATCGCGGTGGGAATGGCAGCTGGCGCAGACGCTGACGTGGTGGAAGAGGTACTCGCCGCGGCTGACCAGCGCCGGAGTGGCGGTGACGCTCAGCGCCTCGACCACGACCCGCGGCAGGGCGGTGGCGAGATAGATCACCCCGCCCGCCAGCAGCAGCAGCACCGCCCCCACCAGCACGAGCGCGATGCGCATCCATTTCTTCATGGCCAAGCCTCCTGGCGGCGCGCGCCGCAGACCTGCCCATGCTGCCGCCCGCCGTGCGTAGGACAACCCCGCGGTCAGCCGCGCCCGAGTTCGCCCAGCTGGTCCTCGTCGTAGCCGAGATAGTGCCCGAGCTCGTGGAAGAGGGTCTGCCTGATCTCGGCGTCGAACTCCCGCCGGCTGCCGCATTGGTGCTCGTGCGCCCGCCGGAAGATGTAAATGCAGGGGCTGACCGCCGGCGCGCCGGCCTCGCCGAGCGCTCCGCGCTCGCTGCCGACGAATAGCCCGAGCAGCTCGGGTTCGTCGAAACCCTCGAGCAGGACCGGCTCGGCGTAGTCAGAGAGCACCAGGGTGACCTCCTCGAGCGCGCCGCGCAGGGGCTCGGGCAGGCTGTCGCCAGCGGCCTCGACGGCATGCTGGAAATGCCGCCAGCTGACGCGGAAGGGCAGCGGCTGCGCCTCGTTGGCAGCCTTGGTCGCGCGCATGAAGGCGCGGTCGGCAGCACGGAAGTCGCGCACCCGCTCCAGGCAGCAGGCCAGCCAGTACCAGGCCTCGCCGTGCTGCGGGAAGTCTGCTACCGCTTTCAGCCCGCTTGCAGCGCCGCCCTTGGCGTCGTCGCTGCGGTAGGCTTCCCACATCGTCGCTAGATGGTCGGCGAGGCGCGCATCGGCATCGTTGGCGGGCTCACCGCCAGGGGCATCGTCCATGCCGCTATTGGATGGCCACCGGGAGGCGGGGGCAACGCGTTTCCCCCGCCGCGCCCGCCTGCGGCTTGGCGATTGCCGCATGCACGGAGGCGTCCATGATGGCGAGCGCCTGGGGGAGGCCGGAGAACGGCCTGAGAAACCACACGCCGGCCGCATGGCCCGTACCGTGGTGACCCCGTGAACCTGATCCGGCTCGCACCGGCGTAGGGAAGGGTCGTGCATGATCGACTTCCCATCCGCCGCCGCCAGTCGCCCGCCCCGCGCCGCCCGCCGCGCCAAAGGATGTCCATGCGCCCCTATCTGAGCTCCCGCCACGGCCAGCCCAACGTCTCCCAGCTGTCCTACGCCCGCCGCGGCATCATCACCGAGGAGATGCGGCGGGTGGCCGAGCGCGAGCAGCTCGAGGCCGAGCTGGTGCGCAGTGAGGTCGCGCGCGGGCGCATGGTGATCCCCGCCAACATCAACCACGCCAACCTCGACCCCATGGCCATCGGCATCGCCAGCCGCTGCAAGATCAACGCCAACATCGGCAATTCGGCGGTCACCTCCACCGCCGAGGGCGAGCTGGAGAAGCTGCATGTCGCGGCCAAGTATGGCGCCGACACCGTGATGGACCTCTCCACCGGCGGTGGCATCGACCACATCCGCGAGACCCTGATCGCCGCCGCCACCATGCCGCTCGGCACCGTGCCGGTCTACCAGGCGGTGCAGCGCGTCGACAAGGTCACCGACCTCACCATCGACGGACTGCTCGAAACCATCGAGCACCAGGCACGCCAAGGTGTCGACTACATGACCCTGCATGCCGGCGTGCTGCTGCGCTTCATGCCCTACATCAGCAAGCGTAAGATGGGCATCGTCAGCCGCGGTGGCGCGCTGATGGCGGAATGGATGATGCACCACCACCAGGAGAACCCGCTCTACACCCATTGGGATCAGGTCTGCGAGATCCTCAAGCGCTACGATGTGACCGTGTCGCTTGGCGACGGCCTGCGCCCGGGCTGCCTGGCGGACGCCAGCGACGAGGCGCAATTCGCCGAGCTCGGCGTGCTCGGCGAGCTGACCACCGCCTGCTGGAAGCACGACGTCCAGGTTATGATCGAGGGGCCGGGGCATGTGCCGATGGACCAGATCGAGATGAACATGCGCAAGGAGGCCGAGGTCTGCCACGAGGCGCCGTTCTACGTCCTCGGTCCGCTCACCACCGACGTCGCCCCTGGCTATGACCACATCACCAGCGCCATCGGCGCCGCCATCGCCGGCTGGCACGGCGCCTCGATGCTGTGCTACGTCACGCCCGCCGAGCACCTCGGCCTGCCCGACCTCGAGGACGTCCGCCAGGGGGTGATCGCCTACAAGATCGCCGCCCACGCCGCCGACGTCGCCCGCCACCGCAAGGGCGCCCGCGCATGGGACGACGCCATGAGCGATGCGCGCTGGAGCTTCGACTGGAACAAGCAGTTCGAGCTGAGCATGGATCCCGAGCGCGCACGCGCCAAGCACGACGCCACCCTCGGCCACGAGGCCTTCAAGACCGCCGAGTTCTG
>JAYVMM010000953.1:0-4240 GCA_043758975.1 Planctomycetota bacterium
AGCCAGCGCGGCGTACCCCGCGCCCTGACCCGCCGCGTGGTCGGCGTCGAGACCGCCAGCGCCGGCGGTTTCACCTCGGTGTTCGGGCGCCCCTCAATCCCCCACCTGCACCCCCTCGCCGGCACCCCGGTTGCAGGCGCGTCCGCGCCCGCCACCCCGCTCGGCACCAGGGCGGCAGGCGCGGCCACTGCCGCCACCACCGCGGTGGGCCAGCACCCCCAAACTCGGGTCATCCACGCCTCCAGTCTGGCCGCCACCCCGCGCCAGTCGATGAGCAGCGGGCGCGCCGCCGTGCGCGGCTTCTGGCGCATCGGCCTGACCGCCACTGCGCTGGCGGCGGCGGCACTGATCGTCCTGCCGCCGCTGGTCCCTTACAGCGCGGACGGCGTGGTCAACGCCAACGTCGAGGCGATCAAGTCGCCGATTGAGGGCCGCCTGACCCTGGCCAGCCACAACCGCGGCGACGCCATCGGGCGCGCCGAGGCCGTAGCCACCATCCGCAACGACCAGGTCGACACCAGCGCGCGTGACGCGCTGGTCGCCCTGCGCCGCATCGCCCAGGAGCAGCTGCGCGAGAACCAGACCGGCCTCGCCGCCAAAGAACTGTTCGAAGCCACCCTGGTCGAGCAGGCGGCACGCCAGCGCGAAACGTTCATCGAGGCGCTGGAAGCTCGCCTGTTCGCGCTTACCTCCCCCGGCGAAGCGCACCCGCCCACCGGCTCCCCTCCGAGCTCGGGCGCGGGCGAGAGCGTGGGTGACGAGCTGGCGCGGATCAAGCACGGCCTCGAGGAGGCCCGCCACGGCACCTTCCCGCCTGCCGCCTCGCTTGAGGCGAACCGCCTGGAGGAGGCGCGCAAGGACATCGCCATCCTCAAGGACGAGATCACTGCCGGCACCCAGGGCATCAGCACGCTCGATGCGCAGGTCGCCAGCGCTGAGGTGCAGCTCGCCGCCCGGCGCGAGGCCACCGTCGCCAGCCCGGTCTCCGGCACGGTGTGGCGGCAGCAGGGCACCGAGGGCAAATGGGTCAAGGGCGGCGAGATGCTGATGCTGATCGCCAACCCCGCCACCGCCTGGGTCGAAGCGGCGATCTCCGAACGCTACTACAGCCAGATCGCCATCGGCGATCAGATCGAGATCCGCCTGCTCGGCGAGCAGCGCACGGTCTACGGCACCGTGCGCGCGCCGCTGCTGGCCTTCGATGCGGGCGTCACCGGCCAGGCCTGCCCGCTCACCAGCGGCCAGCCCGGGCGCTCGCGCCTGCTCATCGAACTCGATGAGGGCAGCGCCCGCAGTCTGACCGTGGGCGGGCACGCAGAGGTGCTCGATCTCGGGCAGCACCCGGGGCTGGCGCGCCGGTTGCTCTGCTGGCTCTACGAGAAGACCCGCCTGTGACCACCGGCGCTGGCGAAGGCTGAAGTGGTGAGCGAGCCCCTCACCGCCGCGACCGCCGTCGAGGCGAATGCGCGCTCGCCATCCGCCGCGGCGGATAGCGAGCTGCCCGTCCTGACCTTCGGCGATGTGCTCGAGCTGATCCGGCGCCACCGCCGCCCGGCCCTGACCGTCGGCGCCGGGATCGCGCTCCTGGTGCTCTTCGCCAGTGCGCTCAAGACCCCGCTCTATGAGGCGCAGGCGACGGTGGCCCTCGACCGCCAGCCCAAGCCGGTGCCATTCGTCAGCGGCGGCTCCCAGTTCGATCCTTTCACCGGCAACTACGAGCACGACCTGCTCAACACCCAACGCACCATCATGACCTCGCGCGTGGTGCTGGCGGCAGCGCTCAAGACCGGCGGGCTGCAGACCAACGAGGGCTACGTCGCCATCCCGGATGCGATCGACAAGCTGCATGAACGCTTGAGCGTGAGCACCAGCCGCGACAGCTGGGACTTGGTCATCACCCTGCGCGACGAGGACCGCCGCCATGCCGAGGCCGGTCTGCAGGCGGTTCTCGACGCCTACCAGGCCTGGCAGCTCGACCAGGTCAAGGCGCGCAGCGAGCGTACGCTCACCTTCCTCCAGGCGCAGTCGGCAGACGCGCTCAAGCACGTCGAACAGTCGCGCGCCGAGCAGCAGGCCTTCCAGAAGGACAAGGCGCTGTTCGTGATCGACCCCGAGCGCAGCTACCCCGCCCAGCGCCTGCAGCAGCTCAATTCGCGCAAGGTGGTGCTCAGCCAGCAGCTCGCCGCGCTGCAGACCCTGGTCGACCAGATCAAGGCGATCGACACCGGCGAGAGCAAGGAGGCCAGGCTCAATGGTTTGCTCGCGCTCGATGCCATCAACCGCAATCCGACGGTGGGCGAGCAGCAGAAGCTGCTCTTCGAGCTCAAGACTCAGGAGGCGCTGCTGGCGCAGAAATTCCTCGAGAAGCACCCGCGCCTGATCGAGATCCGCAGCGAGATCGCCACCAAGCAGACCCACCTCGAATCGGCGGTGGCCTCGGTCCACGACGGCCTGCTTGCCGACTACACCAAGCTCACGGCGCAGCAGGTCGCCCTCGATGCCGCGATCAAGCAGTGCGAGGGCGAGGTCAACGCCTACCGCGAGAACCTCTTCCGCCTGCAGACCCTCGAGCAGCAGACCAAGACCAATGAGCAGATCTACGAGCAGCTGCTCAAGAGCTTGAAGGAGGAGAGCATCTCGCACCAGGAGGATTCGGTGGCGGTGGCGGTGGTCGACTATCCGCGCGCAGGACCCCGCGCGGTCAACGTCAGCTGGACCTTCGCCCTCGCCTTGGCCCTTGGCCTGGGCGGGATGGGCGCGGTGGCGGTGCCGCTGGGGATCGAGTTCCTCGGGCGCCGGATCTACGGCGCGGGCGCGGTGCGCGCCCAGCTGGGCGCCCCGGTACTGGCCGAGCTGCCGTACACCGACCGGCTGCCGCCGCTGGGCGCCAACGGCGACGGCAACCAGCCGCTGCGCCTGGCCGAGGCGGTGCGCGGCCTGCGCACCGCACTGCGCCTGCGCCGGCGCGGCGAGAGCCGCGGGCAGTGCCTGGCGCTGACCTCGTGCGACATGGGCGAGGGCAAGAGCACGCTCACTGCGCGCCTGGCGGTGAACATGGCGATGTCGGGGCTCAAGGTGCTGCTGGTCGATGCCGATCTGCGCCGCTCGACCCTGCGCGAACAGCTCGGTCAGGTCTGCGAGCGCGGCCTGAGCCAGCTGCTCGCCGGCGACCCGGACATGCGCCCCTCGGCGACCACCTACGCCAACCTCGACTTCCTCGATGCCGGAGCGCCCACCCCGATCCCCGGCGAATTGCTCAACAGCCACTGCCTCCCGGAATGGCTGGAGCAGTGCCGCGGCGCCTACGATTACGTGATGATCGACACCCCGCCACTGATGGCCTTCGCCGATGCCCTCCAGGTCGCCGAGCACTGCGACGGCATCATCATGGTGGTGCGCGACGGCAGCACGTTCAAGTCGAGCCTGGCCAAGAGCCGCGCCCTGCTCGCGCCGCTCGCGCCGCGTATCCTCGGCGCGGCGCTGGTGACGCGCATCGCCACCGACCCCGCCCTCGCTCGCTACCAGGCCGCCGCCGCCACGGTCGGCGCCGGTGCGCCGGTCGCGCCCGCCGCACCGGCGGCGCAGGCCGGCTGACCATGCGCACCGCCACCAGCCGCTCGGCGCGCGCAGGCGCTGCCGCGCACGCCCAGATCGCCAGCCCGGCTTCGCGCCGATGGTTCCCGCTGTGGCTGGCGCTCCTGCTCGCCGCCGGGCTGGGCCAGGCCGAGGACACCCACACGGTGGCGCTGCCCGGGGGCGGCTACTTCCACTACGATTTCAGCTGGACCTTCATCGGCGAGAGCAGGCCCAACCAGCGCGGCGGCTACGATTACTTCGATCTGCTCGGCAAGTTCGCCGGGTGGTCGGAAACGACCATCCCCGGCCAGCATGACTTCTTCACCGCCACCGGCATCAAGTACCGCACGGTGGTCAGCGACTCCAGCGGAACGCACATCACCTACGACAGCGAGGGGATGGTGCACAACATCGGCACCGACAACTACCGCGGCGGGCTGGACAACTACGACTGGCGCTACCGCTTCGCGAACACCGGCAACGGCTACGACTACTTCGAGGCCGGCGAACCCGATCGCGATGAGCCCTGAGCCGGGGCGCGCGGCGCCCGGCGGGGGCGCCGGCACAGGAGCGGGGCGCTGATGGCAGGCGCAGCGCCCACCGCCCTGAGCGCGCGAGCGCCGGCCAACTCGGTACGCCGCAACGCGGTGCTGAGCCTGGCCGG
>JAYVMM010000954.1:0-5622 GCA_043758975.1 Planctomycetota bacterium
GCCTCTACCGCGGCGAATAGCCGCCGGATGGCGGGGCGGCTGTGCCGCAGGCCTTTGCATCACCGCCGCACCCTGGTACAACAGGAGTCCGGCCCGTGCGGCGCCAGACGCCGCGAGCCAGCGCTCACAGGAAGGACGGCGGGAAGCATGCCGCAGACAGAGGCTCGGGTGGTGCTCAGCAACAAGATGGGCCTGCACGCGCGCCCATCGACCCAGATCGCCACTACCGCCAGCCGCTACCAGTCCGACATCCACATCGCCAAGGATGAGATGGTGGTGGACGCCAAGAGCGTGCTCGAGCTGCTGATGCTCGCCGCCGAGTGCGGATCGCAGCTGGTCATCACCGCCGACGGCGACGATGCCGCGCAGGCCACCGAGGCCCTGGCCAAGTTGGTCGAGGGCCGTTTCGGCGAACTCGATGTCGATACCTGAGACGTCCCCAGCGGTGGCGCGTCCCGGGATCGGCGTGGTCATGGCCACCGCCCTTTGCATCGGCTTCCTGCGCCCGGCGCCCGGCACCTGGGCGAGCATCGCCGCAGGGCTGGCGGCCTGGGCGCTGTGCCAGACGGCGGACCAGGCGCTGCTGCTGCCAGCGCTGCTCGCAGGCAGCTGCGTGGCGCTCGCCGCCGGCTTGTTGAGCTCGCCGGCGGCGATCCGTCACTTTGCTCGCAAGGACCCCTCCCAGGTGGTGATCGACGAGGTGTTCGGGACGTGGGCAGCGGTGGCCTGCATCCCGCCCGCGGTGCTGCACCGCCAGCCGCTCCTGGCGGTCGCCCTGGCGGTGCTCGCCTTCCGTGTGTTTGACATTGCCAAGCCCTGGCCGGTCAATTGCTTCGAGCGTTTGCCCGGGGCATGGGGCATCATGGCCGACGACCTCGCCGCCGGCCTGGTCGCGGGCGCATTCTCGGCTGCGGTCCTGCATTGAGCGTAGCGTAACCTGTCTGCCCAGCGCGAAGTCGGAAACCCACCATGGCAACGCGACGATTCGATAGCCCGCGCCCCGGTGCCGCCCGCTCTGGTAGCCAGCGTGCCGCCCCGCCCCCGGCGCGCTCGGCATCGCGCGGCGGCACCGCCGGCGCCAGCGCGTCCTCCGCCGGCCATGCACCGCCCCCCACCCCCACGCACCCGCCAGCCTCCTCGGCGGCGCAGCAGGTGCAGAGCGGGCGCGGGCAGGAGCGCACGGTCACCGCCAGCGCGATGACCGCCGGGCGCAGCGCCACCCGTGGCGGCGATTCCGCTGCCCAGAAACAGGTCGGTGGCAAGCAGCGCGGCGGTCTCGGGCGCGCCGGCGGCATGGGGTTGCGCGCCAAGTTCATGCTCGTGCTCTCGGGCGTCACTGCGGTGGCGCTGATCGCCCTCGGGCTGACCACCTCGCTCAATACCGACAGCTTCCTGTTCGGCCAGAAGCAGCACGCCGGTGTGGAGATCGCGCGCCTCGCCGCCCAGGTCGGCACCATGGTGAACAACAAGCTGGAGCTGTTCAAGAAGATCAAGAACGATCCCCTGTTCAAGGGCGTCGAACTGCCGGAGCCGAGCCAAGCCGACGTCCAGCGCGAGATCGAGACCGCGCTCAACAGCGCGCGGGACTGGTACGGGCACGGCGACCACTCCTACAGCGACGTCCTGGCGGTGCGCTTCGACTGCCCGACAGTGGACAAGATCAGCCAGGCGGGCATCGGCACCCTCGAGTCCAAGGCCGACCTGATCAAGACCTGGCCCTCGATCTACGTGCCCAAGACCGGCAGCCAGGTCAATCTGCCGCCCACCATCGAGATGAAGGAGCTGATGGCCAGCTACAACAATGGCTCCAAGCAGCGCATCTACCGCTTCAAGATCGCCCTCGACAGCTCCTTCGGCAAGGGCTCCACCGGCGCCGAGGCGGCCAACGTGCGCGTCGACATCGCTGCCGACACCGTCTCCTCGGTGACCTTCCGCCTGCACCTGATCATCGGCATCGCCGTGCTGATCGCCATTGGCGTGGTCATCGCGGTGGCTAACTGGCTGGCCGGTAACATCACCCGCCCGCTCGATCTGCTCATCAACGACATGAAGATTGTCGCGCGCGGACGCCTCGACCACGAAACCAAGGCGCGCTCGAACGACGAGATCGGCCAGCTTGCCACCGAGTTCAACCGCATGACCGGCAACCTCAAGATCGCGCAATCGGCGCTGGTCGAGCAGGAGAAGGCGGAGTACGAGCTCTCGATCGCGCGCGAGGTCCAGCGCCAGCTGCTGCCGGCCGAGGCGCCGACGGTGATGGGCTTCGACTGCGCGGCTTTCTACCAGGGCGCCAAGGCGGTATCGGGCGACTACTTCGACTTCATCCCGCTCGGCAACGGGCTGTGGGGCTTCATCATCGCCGACGTCTCGGGCAAGGGCATCCCTGGCTCGATGGTGATGGCGGTGACGCGCACCATCGTGCGCCTGGTGGCGAACAAGTACCAGCACCGCGCCGCCGACACCCTCAAGGAGACCAACCGCCTGATCGCCAAGCAGATCAAGCGCGGTATGTTCGTCACCGCCTTCTACGCCATCCTCGACGAGAGCAGCGGCAACCTCACCTACGCCTCCGCCGGGCACAACCCGATGGTGATCTACCGCGCCGCCACCCGCACCTACGAGCTTGGCACCGGCAAGGGCATCGCGCTCGGCTTCAACGAGGGCCCGGTGTTCGACAAGACCATCCAGGAGACGCGCACGGTGCTCAGCCCGGGCGACACCATGGTGATCTTCACTGACGGCTTCCCCGAGGCGATGAACGCCAACAACGAGGAGTTCGGCGAGGAGCGCTTTTACCAGTCGATCGCCCGCTTCGGCCAGTTCGACGCCCGCACCTGCATCGCCAAGCTGGTCGAGGAGGTCGGCAACCACCGCGGCGAGGCCGAGCAGTCGGACGATCTCACCATCATCGCCGTGCGCAACGTGGCCGGGGCATGAATCACTTTCACCACGACATGACCATCGGCAACGACCTCGCCTACCTGGCGCAGGTGCGTGATCTGGTCAGTCGCAGCATCAGCGAGGGCGGCTTTCCCGGCCATTTCCTCAACCGCCTGCAGATCGCAGTCGACGAGGCGGTGACCAACATCATCGAGCACGGCTACGCCGACGAACCGCGCGGCAGCATGCGCATCGAGCTGCATGTCGACGTCACCAACGAGCGCTTCCGCATCGAGATCACCGACCACGGGCGCTCCTTCGACCCCAACCAGATCACCGACGTCGACATCCAGCAGCACGTCATCAACGGGCGCGCCGGTGGGCTGGGGGTGTTCCTGATGCGCAAGATCATGGATCAGGTCGATTACCACTACCAGACCGGCGGCCACAATCAGCTGGTGCTGGTCAAGCTGCGCTGAGCGCTAGGCTGCGGCCCAGCTGCTCAGCAGCCCAGGAGCGCCGCCATGACCCGTCTCGCCGCCCGCGTCGGCCGCATCGATTCCAGCGGCATCCGCAAGATCTTCGATCTTGCGCGCAGCCTCAAGGATCCCATCAACCTCTCCATTGGTCAGCCTGACTTCGCGGTCGCGCCGGCGATCAAGGAGGCGGCGATCGCGGCCATCCGCGCTGACAAGAACTCCTACACCCAGACCCAGGGCATCCCCGAGCTGCGCACCCAGCTCGCAGAAGAGGAACGCGCCTATACCGGACGCAGCTACGTCCCCGAGCAGCTGTTGGTGACCAGCGGGGTCAGCGGCGGGCTGTTCCTCGCCCTGCTCGCCCTGGTCGACGACGGCGACGAGGTGATCATCCCCGATCCCTACTTCGTCATGTACAAGCACCTGGTCAACCTCTTCGGCGGCAGGCCGGTCTACCTCGACACCTACGACACCGGCTTCGGTATCGACGCGGCACGCCTGGAGAAGCTGATCACTTCGAAGACCAAGCTGCTGCTGCTGAACAGCCCCGGAAATCCCACTGGCCGCATCTTCCCGAAAGCTGAGCTCGAGGCGATCGCGAAGGTCTGCGCCAAGCACGGCATCACCGTCATCAGCGACGAGATCTACCGCGCCTTCAGCTATGTGCCCACCACGTCGATGGCCGAGGTCTATCCCGAAACCGTGGTCCTAGTTGGGCACTCGAAGACCTTCGGCATGACCGGCTGGCGCCTGGGCTATGCCTGCGGCTCGACCGAGATCATCCAGGCGATGACCAAGGTGCAGCAGTACAGCTTTGTGTGCGCGCCCTCGGTGGTGCAATACGCGGCGCTGGCCTGCCCGACGGTCGACAGCAGCGCCAACATCGACGCCTATCGGCGCAAGCGCGACTTGATGGTCGGCATCCTCAAGCCGAAGTTCGAGCTGGCACCTCCCGATGGCGCCTTCTACCTGTGGGCCAAGTCGCCCAACGGTTTGAGCGGGGATCAGTTCGTCGACCTCGCGATCAAGAACAACATGCTCATCATACCCGGCTCGGTGTTCAGCGAGCGGGCGTCGCACTTCCGCATTTGCTACACCGTCAAGGACGAGATGCTGCAACGCGGGGCGGAGCTACTGTGCAAGTTGGCGGATAGTAAGGCAGCGAAGGGGTAGTGAGAGCTGGGGCTCTATGCCAAGGGATGACCAAGGCCGAGATGTGAGGTCTGAGGACTGGTGCCCAAAACGTCAGCGACACTGGGCGATAGTAGCGTTTAGCGGCCAGGGAGATAACTTCGTTGGTACGGATAAGGGGGTCTTGAATGGCATTCGGACTGGAACAGCTAGATGACTTGCGGCGCCTGGTTCATCGCGACATCGATGAATCGTCCATATCACTTATTCCGCCCGGAGTGATTACCGGAAGCCTGGCGTCGACCAATGAGGACATGAACTTGCGTGTCGCGTGTGTCGTCTACGGTTACCTCCTCCGCCGCTGGATTCGAGGCATGCAGGCGGGCGAATTGGTCGGCCTGGGCAGCTCGTATTTGGGAATGGAAACCGGCAGCGTACTCCGACTCATATCCGGAATGCGCACGTACTGCGCTGTCGGGAATCTGGTCATGGAGGGGGCGCTGGATCGTGAGGCGGCGATCAGGCGGACAATGCTCTGGGCACATGTAGATGATCGCAGCGCCTCGGGCATGCTGGATGAAACCTTAGACATCTATCGGCGCGAGAATATTCGAAGGTTCATGGTTCCTGAGCATGGACTCATGATCCCCGATGGTGAGGTCGATGTCGACGCTGAATCCTTCGCTACCCATTCGCCCGCGATTCGCCTGGAGCTGCGCCGATTCCTGGGCTACGATGATGTACTCGGCCCAATTGTACGGCGGACCATTATCTTCGCGGTCATGGTCGTGCTGCTTGGTATTTCCGCCGCCATGCTGTACCGCCACGGTCATTGGCTGTGGGCGACCCTAGTGATGCTGGTAACCTTCATGTGCTCACGGCTTTGCCGCCTGATCTGGATGATGCCGCGCCTCTTTTCCTCACTGCGAGGTGCCTATATGAATGGCCTGCTGACACCTGGCATCATCGAGAAGTTGAATCCGTTGCAGGTGGTTTGCCTCGCCTCAATGAGCACGGGGAATGGCCGGGCATTCTGGGGGTTGAAGCGCCTGAAGATTCGCGAGCTGCCCCTGCAGAAGATCAAGGTCGGTGAGGTATTCCCATGCGTTTCGACCTTTACCCCTGGTGCTCA
>JAYVMM010000955.1:0-2198 GCA_043758975.1 Planctomycetota bacterium
CCGCCGGCCAGGCATTGCAACGCGACATCAGTGCGTTTCGACGACGAGGTTGGTCTTCAGGTCGATGACCTGCTTCGCCAGGGTGGCATCGATGTTGAGATCGGTCTCCTCGAGCGACTTGTCGGCGGTGAGCGAGACCAGGGAGATCCAGGTCGCCATATGGCCCGGCTCCCCCCCCACCGTCACCTCCTGCAGAATCGGCACGCTGCCCTTGCCATCGCTGCTGGCGATCACCTTGTAGGTGTAGGCATAATGGATCGGGGGCGGGACCGGATCCGCCGCGGTCTCGGGCACCGAGCGCACCTCCTCCTCGTCGACCAGGAAGGCGCCGTTGAATTCCCCATGCTTGCGCAGCGTGATGATGATCTTGGAGCCGCGCGCCACGTAGGAGACCGATCCGGCCTGGTCGATTACCGCGTTCTTGAAGGCGACGCTGACGCGGCGCTCCGCCGGCGTCAGCGGCGGTTCCTCGTGCACCAGGTCGTTCAGCCGGGCCTTGAGCAGGGCCTTGTTCCACAGGGTATCCCATTGCACCCCGGGGCCGACCTTGAACGGCGAATGGTCGACCCAGCCGAGGAACCCCACCGGGTCGAGGATGGGCGGAGTCCGTTCGCCCCACACGAAGGAACTCACGTCGAGCTTGGGATCCTTGCGCAGGATCTCCATGCGCCCGTTATTGAGGTCGAGGCGGGCGAACATGCCCTTGGTGCTGGAGTAGATGAAGTTGGAGGTGCAGCTGCTGGCCTTCTCATGCGGCAGCGGCTCCTCGACATGCATCGAGAAGCGGTACGAGGAGCCGCGGATGAGCATGATGCAACGCAGGCGGTCGACCGGAGTGTCCGCTTCGAGATACTCCACGCGGATCGGCGGCACCTTGCGCAGCAGTTCGAGCTGGTCGTCGAACTGATGCACCGCCACTGCGCTCTCGCCAGCGGCGGCAGACGCCACCGCCAGCAGGAGGACCAGACCGGGCATGGCCATGCCCTGCAAGGCATGCTCCCGCATGACGAGCCGCAGCGAGGACCGTGGTGCAGCAGGGGACGGTGGCCTCGCCTGCGCCATCCGCGTCAGGCTCCGTGCTTGCACTGATCGATGCCCTGCCCACCGCATTCGCCGCGTTGGATCGGGGGAACCTTGGGATCCGCCAGATTCTTCTCCCACCAGTGCGCGCAATGGCCCTTCGGCTTGCCACCATCGGGATCCTTGGAATCCGGATCGGGATTCCATGCCGGCACGGGTTCCTGGTAGGGCGGGATGGGATTGTCCAAGAGGTCCTTCGAGACGGTGATGGTATCCACCTCGCAGAGGAGGTACACGCTATTGCCGATCTTCTTCCCCATATCCGGAATGCAGGTTATGGGGATATGGCAATCCGGATCCGCAGCCACCAGAGTGGTGGCCGAGCCGGCCCCCATCAGCGCGAGCGCAGTCACGCAGACGGCGCCCATTTTCATGGACATCAGTGCGAATATTCTCATGACGCAGCGAGCCTCCAAGCAGGGTTGCCGGAACTGTGGGAATACGGTGCGCGAGTCAATGGCAATGTCGTTCAACTGTTGTCCTTCCGTCGTTGAGCCTGCTATGGCGTCGCGGCAGCGGCAGAGCCCGCTGTCTTTGACCATTATCGCTAACCGTGATGGTTCAGCCCAGGACGCCTGCGCTGGCATGGACCCTGACCACGGGCGCCGCCTGCGCGCGGTATTTCAACGCATGGGACAGGGAGCCTTGACTGCGTGAATGCAATTGCAGGGGGCGTGCCGGGGAAGCGCGTCCGTCGCATTCGTGGTCGAGTCCAAATGAGTCAGGAAGTCTTTGCGCGCTGCCTGCACACCTCTCGCCGAACGCTGGAGAAGCGAGAGCAAGGTTCGAGTGCTCCGACCGGAACCGCCGCTGCTCTCCTTGCCCTGCTCGACAAGCACCCTGAGATTGTCGGGGAGCTGATTCAGGTAGGATGATCAGATCGTGCTGCGCAGATTTCCGTCGCACACATTTCGCCCGCCGCTCGACCATCGACAACGCGATCTCCCCGCAGCCAATCCCGTGAAGCAAAATGAGTAGTTGAACCCTGGGCGGCTTCGCTACGTTCACCAATAGCGCTACGATTCCGCACCATCCCGGGTCGCAGGTCTGGCCGGCTGGATCTGCCGCCTTGGCCCTTGGCCATCCCTAACCCCCTGGAGGCATACGTGGATACGTCG
>JAYVMM010000956.1:0-5504 GCA_043758975.1 Planctomycetota bacterium
GTGGCGGTGAGCACGGCGCGCAGCCAGGCCGGCAGGGGCTCGCAGGCGAACCCGATTAACGTCGTGATGCCGCCGATGATGACCAAATCGGCCAGGAAGGCCATGAAGCGGCGACCGAAACCTGCCGCCACCAGCTCGATGGCGACATGCTCGGGACTGCGCACCTGGATGACGCGGCGGGCGATCATGCGGCTTCGCGCCTCCGGCGCAGGACGAACAGCCAGAGGATCAAGCAGGTGAAGAGGGTGGCGGCGACGCCGATCTTGAATCCATAGGGCACTGACTTCACGGAGAGTTGGCTGAAGGAGCCCTCGATCAACCCGGCTGCGACCAGCACCAGAGCCGCGGTGATCAAGATGCGGAAGACCGCTGGGAAGGCTTCACGCAAGGCTTCGCCCCGCCCGAATTCGCCTGGCGTCAGCAGCGCTCCGCCGAGCCGCAGTCCGGCGGCGGCCGAGAAGATTATTGCGGGCAGCTCTAAGGCGCCATGCGGGCCGACCCATGCGAGGAAGAAGGTTCCGACGCCATCGATGGCATACAAGCCACCGACCGCACCGAGGATCAGGCCGTTGTAGAAGAGCAGGAGCCAACCGCCGAACAGGGTGAGGGCGCCGGCGCTGAAGGTCAGGAAGCTGACTTGGATGTTATGGGTATAGAGCATCGATCCGAATTCCGCCGCATCATGGAGCGACTCGATCCGCTCGGGATCCTTCTCGATCCGCGCCACCCGATCGGAGGGACTCTCGGAGAAGAATTCAGCCGGTATGAGCACCTCCCCGAAACCCGGATCCGCCAGCACCGCGGCCAGCCCGATAAGCGCACCGGCGCAGAAGATCCCGGCAGCGGTGAGCATCAGCCGGATCTCGGCGCGGAAGGTCATCGGCACATCATGCATCAGGAAGCGCCTGAACTCAGCCCGCTTGATCGCCCCGGGCGCTGCCTGGTATACGATACGATAGGCGCGGCTGACGAGCTGATTGAGGTGGCCGAGCAGCTCGGGATTGGCGGTGTAGCTGCGCGCCTGGTTGAGGTCGGAGCAGGCGATGCGGTAGAGCCGGACCAGCTCGACGATCGCGCTGCGCCCGAGTTCCTCCGGCGAGTGCATGTCGAAATCTTCGAGCAGAGCCTGCAGCGCATGCCAGCGCGATTGCCGCTCGCGCATGAAGCGCTCGATGTCGAAGCGGGTGCTGCCGGCCGTCTTCACAGCAGCTGCTTCCGCTTGACGTCGAGGTAGGCGTTGATCACGGTCGCGCTGATCGCGTCCGGGTCGGTCTCCACTACTAGGGCGCCCAGACGGCGCAGCTCCATGATCAGCTGCCGACGCCCATCGACGATGTCCGCGGCCACCAGCGCCCGGCAGAGCTCGCGCCGGTTGCCGGGCAGGGCACGTGCGCCAGCGTCGAGCACCGGGTCGGTCATGACCAGGATGAGGGGAAGGTGGCGGCCGCGGAGCATGCGCACCGCTTGCAGCAACTCACCATGGTCACCCTGCTCCGGCAGGACGGTGGCGATGAGTATGAGCGATCGCTGCTTGAGCCGCCGCGTTACGTGCGCAGCCATGACCCGGTAATCGGTATGCAGCCATGCGGGAGCGATGCCGGTGGCGAATGCGGTCAAGGCCGCGAGATGCGTCGGTCCCCGTCCCTGGCCGATGCCCGTCTCAACTTCGGCCGAGAAGCTGAACATCCCGACGCGATCCTCGCAGCGGTTGCACAGCCACGCCGAGAGCACCGCCGCATTGACCGCATGGTCGAGCCGCGTCAGCAGGCCGCCCTTACTGGAGACGCGTGCCGCCATGCGATGGCCGCGATCGATGCACAGCACCACATCCTGCGAGCGCTCGACGCGGAAATCGCGCATGATCAGCGGTCCGCGCCGGGCGGTCGCCTTCCACTCGATATGGCGCCAATCATCGCCCTGCACATACTCCCGTAGGCGATCGAATTCGCGGCCTTGGCCCGAGCGCGGCGCCAGTCGCGATCCCATGCCGCGCAGGAAGAGCGCATCGAATTGCCGCCGCACATTGCGCACGGCATTCAGATCCGGTAGCACGCTGAGACGGCAGCTGCCGCCGAGCGTGGTGATGCGCTCGACCAGACCGAAGCGCGACACTCCGACGGTCAATTGCTCGATCTCATCATCGCCGCGTTCGGCTCCCCGCACCGGGATGCCCAGATCGAGCTGCTGGCCCGGGAGGCACCGTCCGCTCCTGGTGACCGCACCGCCACCGACCAAGTCATTGAGGCGCTGGCGTGCGATGATCACGAGCGGCACGCGGGAATCGTGGCTGAGCACGGTGGGAAGCTGATTGGAATTGCCGAGTGCGATCGCGAGCCGGGACGGGCGGTCGAGATGGAGGCGGACGCCGTAGAGCCAATGGGCTTCGAGGGCGGCGAGCGCGATGATCGCGATGCCAGCGCCCAGGGCGACCAGTCCGAGCGGCGGCCACCATATGGCTGCCACTGCGCTTCCGGCGACGACAGCCAGTGCACGCACCAGGAACGCCCCTGGACGAATCACCGCGGGACCTCGGTCTTGGCGAAGATGCCCTTCACCACATCGTCCAACGTCACCCCCTCCATCTCGGCCTCTGGAGAGAGAGCCAGGCGATGCGACAAGACCGCAGGGGCCAGTTCCTTGATGTCATCGGGGGTGATGAAGTCGCGCCCCCTAATCACCGCCATGGCCCGACAGACCGCCATCAACGCGATCCCCGCCCGCGGACCGGCGCCGAGCCGCAGCTGGGCATCGCTGCGCGTGGCGGCGATCACATCGCGCAAGTAGGTGAGTAGTTTGTCCTCGATCCGCACCTGGGTCGAGATCACTTGCTGGGCAGCTGCCAGTCGCGCGCTGTCGATCGCGGGCGCCACGCCCGCCAGCACATGATCATGCAGGGATTTCCCACCTGCATAAGCGCGCAGCACCTCCAACTCATCATCGCGCTCGGGATAGGGGACATCGATCTTGATCAGGAAACGATCGCGCTGCGCCTCCGGCAGCGGATAGGTGCCTTCGAACTCCACCGGATTCTGGGTGGCGAGCACGAGGAAGACCGGCGATAAGGCACGCCGCTGGCCATCGATGGTGACGGCGCGCTCCTGCATCGCTTCGAGCAGCGCCGATTGCGTGCGGGGCGGAGTGCGGTTGACCTCGTCGGCGAGCAGAACGTCGGTGAAGACCGGCCCGGGCAGGAAGTGGACGACCGGGTCCTTCTGGTTGAACACATTGGTACCGAGGAGGTCGACCGGCATCAGATCAGGGGTGAACTGGATGCGGCGGAAGGTCGCCCCGACCAGGCGCGACAAGGTCCGCGCGAGCAGGGTCTTGGCTGTGCCCGGGACGCCCTCGACCAGGGCATGGCCGCCGGCGAAGAGGCAGGCGAGCAACCTCTCCTTGGCCATAGACTGGCCCATCACCACCTGGTCCAGGCCCTGTCGCATGGCGGTGGCGATCTCGGTGATGTCAGTGCACGCGTTCATCGGAATACTCCTGGAAGGCATTGGTCAGAATTGCGAGGGCAGCGCGGAAATCGCGCTCCGGCATACGGCGGGATGCGGCCTGCGCCGGCAGGTGCAGGCCTGGCGTGGCGCGCAGGAGGATCCGGCTCGCCGGCACCGCCGCCAGACCGGTGCGCAGCATGATCAGGCGCAGCAGGCGGCTGCGATAGAGATGCAGGCAGTCTCTCGGCGAGAGTGCCTGGTAATAGAGGTTGGCGATGGCATCCACGCCCTCGATCGCAGCGGTGCGCCGATCGCGCCAGGGCTCGGCCTTGTCTCCCACCACCTGGCTGCGACGCCAGAGCCAGCATGCCACGCCCAGGCCCGCCAGCAGGCAGGCCGGGCCGAGATGCCAGCGCCTCAGCAATTCGCTCACCCCGAGGTCATGTTCCGCGCCATGCGCGAACTCGTCAAAATAGGTGGGCCGGCCATCCGCCAACCCGGTGAGCAGGCTGAGATGGTCGCTTTCCGCGAGATGGCCATTGGTCAGCACCTCGGGGCAGCTGAGCAGCCAGAGATCGCCGCGCCCGATGCGCTGATGCATGATCATCGGGGCGTCTGCGCTCACGAAAACGGGTGCTGCGGGCACGGAGGCGGTTCCGGCGAAGGTGCGGTGGATGGTCGGCGAAAGCCGCTGCACCGCTGGGAGATCGGGGAGCAGCTTGCTCACCGCGGCGGTGGTATCGCCATGCGCTACGGTGGAGAGATCGCCGCGGGGACGGTCGAGCGCGAGCACGAGGCGGCCGCCACGCGCGATCCAGGCCTCTTCGCCAGCACTGATGAGCGGCACCACAGGCGCCGTGGGCCGCTCCCCGGATTCACCATCGGCGGCCTGATCCTTGGCGGCCTGATCCTTGGCTGCCTGTGGATCAGGGGCCGGCTTGCCGGGATCCTGGCCAGCGCCCCCCTTCGGAACCGATCGCTCCTGCTCCGGTCGTTTCGAGCCGCCGTCCGGCGCCTTGCCGCCGGGATTGCGCTCGCGGTGTCGGCGTTCATGGCGGTGCTCGATGGGAACCAGGCGCGGCATCACCGAGAACACCACCCCGTCGTCCGGCAGCTGGGCACGCGAAATGGGACGAGCCAGCGTCGCTACCGGGAGCCGCGCGACCTCGGCCAGGTAGCTGCGCGCCAGCGACAATCCGTCCTCGCCAGGCTCCAGGCTGGATCCCGCACCGTAGACCCCTCCCTCGTGCGACACCGTACCGGCGAGCATCATGAGGGAGGCCGCCACAAACAGCAGCACGGCGATCAGCGGCAGGCTCTTCATGCACCTCCCGCTGAATCGCGGCGGAGCATGGCGAGGATGTCCCCGGCATCGTGCGAAAAAGACCCGACTGTATCGGCATCGTCGCGGTATCCATACCATATGCGATCATAGCGGAGGGTGAGATCGCGGAACCGGTCGCGCCAGGACAGGCCTGCCGGCAGGAGCAGGGCGTATTCCCAGTTGGTCTTCCCGACCCGGTGGTGGATTAGGCCGTTGCTCCAGCACTGCACGAGCAGCGCATGGTACCATGCACGCGTGGCCTCGCGATAGCGACCCTCGGTGATCAGCCGCTGCGCGTAGGTCTGCCATTCATCGACCGCGCGGGACCGCGGATCGGCGTCGATGGCACGCTTCTGCTCTGAACCGATGCTCTCGAGGACCGGTGCAGGCGCGCTCCTCCAGGTACGCCATGCCATAACCACCGCCAGAACTAGGATGATGCCGACCAGGACCAGGCTGATGGGCAGGACCAGGGATCCACCGTCGCCGTGCCCGCCATCCGCACCGCGATCCAAGCGCAGCAGATTCCTCAGCCAATCGATGGCATCGCGCAGGACATCCCGGACCCAGGTCAGCGCTGCGAAGACGCGGTCCTGCCAGGTCACCGACAGCTGCACATCCTGCGGGATGCCGGCGATATCCCCACCGCTGCGCAGCCGCCATGCCGCCTGGTCAGCCCGGCTGGCGATGCGCGCCAGCGCCTGGGCATCGCCGACGGTTGGCGTAGCGCCAGAGGAGAG
>JAYVMM010000957.1:0-3210 GCA_043758975.1 Planctomycetota bacterium
CGCCGGCGACCGGGGCGACCGGGGTGGAGGTGGGGCCGGGATCGTTCCCTGCCGGAGTATTGGGCGCCGCGACCTCGCCTGCCGCGAGGGAGCCGGCGCAAGCGATGAGCAACAGGGTGCGGACGTTCACCAGCATGGGGTATCCTCGATCAATAACAGTTTGGCAGTGTACACAGAGAGCGCATCAGACGCTAGGCGACTATGGTGACGGGACCTGCAAGGCAAGAACGGAACCAGCATCCACCGCCATCGGAGTAGGCGGTTTAGCCCCGCTTGAGCCGTCCGCGGAAGCGATCGCCCCGCATATAGGTCCGCGCCACCGACCGCCGCCTTGCGCCCTACTGGCGCTGACGTCGTGTTCGCCGGGGGGCCTCCCGCGGGCCGGTGGGGAGACCGGAAAGCGGGATCTTTGACCTTGCAATCCCCGGAAAGCCAAGATTCTGCGTTGCCCCATCGCGCTGCGCGCTGGGACTATCTGACGTCTGATTCAAGCGACGCTTTCCAGGAGCCTGTCTCGTATGGCCCGCTACACCGGCCCCCGCCTCCGCATCATCCGCCGCATCGGCACCGAGCTGCCCGGCCTGACCACCAAGACCGCGGCGCGCCGCCCCAACCCGCCCGGCCAGGCCGCGGCGGGCAAGCGCCAGTTCAAGGTCAGCGAGTACGGCGTGCGCCTGCGCGAGAAGCAGAAGCTGCGCTACCACTACGGCCTCACCGAGCGCGGCCTGCGCCTGCTCTACCAGAAGGCCTACCGCCAGCCCGGCGACACCGGACGCAACCTCCTCGTCCTGCTCGAGTCACGGCTCGACAACCTGGTGTGGCGCGCGGGCCTGACCCGCACCATGCCGGCGGCGCGCCAGCTCATCGCCCATGGCCACATCAACATCGGCAGCCACCGCGCCACCAGCCCGGGCCAGCACCTCAAGGTCGGCAGCAGCTTCACCGTGCGCGAGAAGACCCGCAACCGCGAGGATCTGCGCGTCACCGTCAACGCCCCGGTGCTCGAGCGTCCACCCGGCATCAAGGTCGATCTCGACACCCTGACCATCACCATCGAGACCCTGCCGGGCCCAGAGCAGGTGCCGGTGCAGGTCAACATCCAGAAGGTCATCGAGTTCTTCGCCCAGTGAGTCCGAGCGACCGCCACCGGCGGTCGCCAGGGGACAGGCGGAGCGGCTGCTGGAAGCACCGTGGCTGACCGTGGCTGACCGTGGCTGACCGTGGCAAGAGCGGGGCGGCAACAGCCGCCCCGCTTCTTTTGGCCCTGGCGCCACCCGCTGTGCAACTGGGTTGAGCGCGCGCTCGCATCCCCGGCGGACCTGATTATACTGGCTCCCATCACCAGCGAGGAACAGCCATGGACGCCTGCGACGACGACATCAAGCACGCCCGCAAGCACATCCGCCTCGCCTTCGCCGCCGCCGAGGAGCGCGTGCTGGGGCGTGAAGTGGTCGGCCACCTGCGCCAGGCGGCGCGCCACTTCCTCAAGGCCGGCATCAGCAAGATCGACGAAGTCGAAACTGAGCGCAACGGCAAGACCAGCAACGGTTGAGCGTCCACCGGCCTCCCCCGTCCCGCCGCCAGCCGCCCCGGCTCGCCCACCCCCGCCATGGTCCTTAGCCGCAGCATAGCCGGCCTGGCGCTGCTCGTCCGCCTCGCCGTCCCCTATCTGCTGATCTCCTACCTGGCGCGGATCTGGCGCGCGCCGGCGCTGGCCTGGCGCCGGCGCCTCGACCGCGTCGGCGCCGCGCACTTCCTCGCCCACCTCCACCGCCACGGCGGCCTGCTGATCAAGATCGGCCAGTTCGTCGCCTCGCGTCCCGACTTCTTCCCGCTCACCTACGTCGACGCCTGCAGCCCGCTGCGCGACCAGCTCCCCGCGCGCCCCTTCGCCGAGGTCGCGCCGGTGCTCGACCTCGCCTACGAAGGCCGCACCTCCGATCACCTGGTGCGCATCGAGGAGCAGGCGCTCGCCGCCGCCAGCTTCGGCCAGGTGCACCGCGCCTGGCTCAGCGATGGGCGCCAGGTGGCGGTGAAGATCCAGTACCCCGAGCTCAACGACACCGTGGCCGCCGACTTGCGCATCGTCGGGCTCGCTGCCCGCTTGTTCGCCTATGCCCTGCCGGGCTGGCCGATCGCCCAGGTCTACCAGGAGATCGTGCGCACCAGCCGGGAAGAGCAGGACTACCTGCACGAGGGCTCCGCGGCCGACCGCCTGCGCGCCGGACTGGGCAGCCGCGGCCTGCGCGTGCCCGAGGTGCTGTGGCCGCACACGCGCGAGAAGGTGCTGGTGATGGAATTCGCCCCGGGCGTGACCCTCGCCCAGCTCGAGCTCAATGTCCTGTCCGATGTGGAACGGCGGCGCCTCGCCGACACCCTCATCGACGGCTTCCTCTACATGCTCCTCGACCTCGGCTTCTTCCACGCCGATCCCCACGGCGGCAACCTGATCTACGAGCGCGACGCGCCCGATGGGCCACGCCTGTGGCTGATCGACTATGGCATGACCGCCATGATCACCCCGCACGAAAGCGGGCTCTACCGGCGCTTCCTCGAATGCGTGCGCCGCCACGACACTGACGGCATGGTCGAGGTGCTGTCCGAGCTCGGCTGGGTGCTGCCGGACGCCGACCGCGCCCATCTCCGCGTGCTCGCGCGCGAAGTCTACGACAGCCTAGCGCATTTCGACCCGCAGACCTTCAAGGGTTCGCGCCGCGAACGCGAGATCGGGGCCAAGGTCGGCGAATTCCTGCGCCGCATGCAGGGCATCGTCTTCCCCCGCCACACTGTGCTGCTGTCGCGCGCCACCAGCCTGATCGAGGGCAACTGCATGGCCCTGGTGCCGGGCCGCAACCTGCTCGACCTGGTGCGCCCGCGCCTGGCGCGCACCACCAGCCTGCGCGCCCGAGTGCGCATGGCGAGGCGCGAGCTGAGTGAAGTCTGGAAGCAGTACCGCGCGCTGCCCGCACGCATCGAGCAGGCGCTCGCGCGCGATCCGGTGCTGCCGGTGGCGCCGCTACTGTGCGCCCTGCTGCTCATCGCCGCCCTGCTGCTTGAGCCGGGGACGGCGCGCAACCTGGCGGCGGGCTGCTGCGCGCTGGCGGTGCTGCTGACCATGGGGCGCGCGCTGCGCTGAACGCGAGCGGGTGGAGTTCAGTGCAGGACGTTGGGATCCGCGGGCGCAGCAACCGGCGGGGAGGCGGGCGTGGA
>JAYVMM010000958.1:0-4398 GCA_043758975.1 Planctomycetota bacterium
TGCTCACCGTGGGCGGCATGCAGTGGGCCTACTCCGAACTGTTCCAGAACTACGCCCCATTTGAGATCGCCGACTACCTCGACCACGCCATAAGCGAGAGCGGGCGCCTGGGCGTGCTGGTGCACTACAGCGAGACCCACGACAACGAACGCCTGGCCAAGGGCGGCAAGGCGTGGTCGCTGCTGCGCAACCGGCTGTGCGCGCTGACCAGCAGCTGCGGCGCCTTCGGCTTCACCTGCGGGGTCGAATGGCTGGCCGCCGAGAAGATCGACGTCCACCTCGCCACCGGGCTGAACTGGGGCGCGAGCGATAATATCATTGCCGAGCTCAGTACCCTCAACCGCCTGCTCAGCGACCATCCCTGCTTCTTCGACGGCGCCCGCTTAGAGCGCGTGAGCGCGCGCACCGACCCGGTGCTGATGCTGGTGCGCACTGCGAGCGACGCGCGCGACCGCGTGCTGGTGCTGGTCAACACCGACATCCTCGCCGAGCATGACGCCCTGCTCCCAGGTGCGCGCTGGGCCGAGCTCGGCCAGCCGTGCTACGACCACCTCATCGGCGGCGCCGGCGCGGCGCCCGCCAACGCCGACGGCGGCAACGTGCGCTTCGCCCTGGCGCCCGGCGAATGCCGCTGCCTGGCGGTCGGCGCGACCCCGGTCGGGGTGGCCGGGCAGGCCTATCGCCGGCTGCGCGCGCAGGAGGCGTGGGCGCTGCGCGTGCTCGGCGAGGTGCTGCCGATCGACGACATCGGCCCGCACGACTGGCAGCGCCTGGCCGGCTTCGTCGACGGTGGCGCGGTGCGCTTCCTCGCCGCCATCCCCTTCATCGATCGCGCGCGCGCGCGCCTCGATCTGCTCGCCGCGCTCGAGGAGGCCAGCCGCCAGGGCGGCATGCCCCAGGTGGTCAGCTGGAACCTGCGCGACGCCAGCCGCGTCAGCTGCGTGCCGCCGGCGCACTGGCTGCTGGTGCGCGACGCCTCGCCCTTCGCCGCCAGCCTGGCGCACGCTGGCATCGCGCGCGTGCGTCATGTGCGCTCGGTCCCGGTCGGGGACGGCTACATCGCCGCCTTCCCGCCGATCGACGACGGCGGCGAGGCCGAGCTGATGCTCGAGCGCTTCGCCAGCGAGGGGCGCCAGGTGCACGGGCGCATCGCCTTCCTCCCCGCGCTGCCCTCCGGCCAGCTGAACATCCATCCCAACGGCATGGCCCTGCTCACCAACGGCATCGGCGGCATGGCCCGCCTCAACATCGACCTCGGCACGGTGCGCTCGAAGTACGACTGCCTGCTCGCGGCCAACCTCCACCCCAGCGCGCCGGTCGACCGCCAGGTGCTGGCCAAGCGCATACGCCTGTGGGTCAACGCCGACGGCTTCATCACCCCGCTCAATCGCGACAACCTCGCCGCCTTCGAGCCCGGCCCGCCGGCACGCTGGAACTTCGCCGCCGCTGCCGGCGACCGCCGCACGGTGCTGATCGAGCTGACCGTCGACATGCTCACTGGGCGCAACGCCACCGCGCTGCGCATCCGCCGCCCGGACGAGCCGCCGCCCTGGGGCAGCGACCTCGCCGACGAGTGCGTGGTGAGCATCTCCGCGCGCATCGACATCGAGGACCGCTCCTTCCACAGCGAGACCCAGCGCAACCCCGCCAGCGAGGCGCATTTCGCCAACCACACCACCGTGCTTGGCGACGGCATCGGCTTCGCCTTCACCCCAGTCGGGCGCAACCTGCGGGTGAGCGCAGACCGCGGCGCCTACCATCACGAGGCGGAGTGGTGCACCGGCATCCCCCATCCGGTCGAGGCCAGCCGTGGCCAGACCGGCGCCGGCGACGCCTACAGCCCGGGCTGGTTCGAGATCCCGCTCGAGCGCGGCGGGCAGGCGAACCTCTTGGTGTGCGCCGACGCCGAACCGCCCGCGGCGGAGGCGCTCGCCGGCTTCGCCGAGGAGCGCGAGCGCGCGCTCGCTGCGGCGGTGGCGCGCAGCGGGGTGGTCGGGGATGACGGCTTCGCCAGCGCGCTCGCGGTGGCGGCCACCGCCTACGTGGTGCGGCGCGACCGGCTCAAGACGGTGATCGCCGGCTACCCCTGGTTCCTCGACTGGGGCCGCGACTCCCTGATCTGCGCCCGCGGGCTACTCGCCGCCGGCATGCACCAGGAGGTGCGCGACCTGCTCATCACCTTCGCGCGCTTCGAGGATGGCGGCACCCTGCCCAACTTTCTGCATGGCGACGACGCCTCCAACCGCGACACCAGCGACGCGCCGCTGTGGTTCGGCGTGGTCTGCGAGGAGGCTGCGGCACTAAGCTCCCCGGAGCTCTACCAGGCGAAGGTGGATGCCCGCGGGCGCACCCTCGCCGAGGTGCTCTCGGCGATCGCCGCCGGATACCTGCGCGGCACCGCCAACGGCATCCGCGTCGACCCTGCCTCCGGCCTGGTGTGGAGCCCGGCGCACTTCACCTGGATGGACACCAACCACCCCGCCGGCACCCCGCGCGAAGGCTACCCGGTGGAGATCCAGGCGCTGTGGATCCGCCTGCTGCTCCAGCTCGAGCGCCTTAAGCTGCCGGCAGTGGGCGATCCCTGGTGGGCGCTCGCCGAACGCGCCCAGCGCAGCCTGGCGGGGCGCTTCTGGCTCGCCGAGCGCAACTACTTCTCCGACCTGCTCATCGCCCCCGCCGGGGTCGGCCTCGAGCACGCCGTGGCCGACAATGCGCTGCGCTCCAACCAGCTGCTCGCGGTCTCCCTCGGGCTGGTGCACGGCGACCAGGCACGCGCCTGCGTCGCGGCGGCGGTTCGCTACCTGGTGGTGCCGGGTGCGCTGCGCACCCTCGCCCCGCTGCCGGTGGAGCCGCCGCTCGCGGTGCGCAGCCACGATGGTACCTTGCTCAACAATCCCAAAGAGCCCTACTGGGGCAGCTACCTCGGCGACGAGGACACCCGGCGCAAGCCCGCCTACCACAATGGCACCGCCTGGACCTGGACCTTCCCCGGCTTCTGCGAGGCGCTCGCGTGCGCCTGGGATTTCTCGCCGCCCGCGGTCGCCGCCGCGCGCGCCTACCTCGGTTCGATGCAGCGCCTGCTCTCGGGCGACTGCCTCGGCCAGCTGCCCGAGATCCTCGACGGCGACGCGCCGCACCGCCAGCGCGGCTGCGACGCGCAGGCATGGGGCGTCACCGAGGCGCTGCGGGTGTGGAAGCTGCTGCAGCGCCGGTCGTGAGCGCGGGCGCTGCCGGCGCGCCCCGCGGCGAGCTGGTCAGGGCGACGAGGGCGCGAGCGTACGGTCGCCCGCCGCCGTCGCCAGGTTGCGGGCGATGAGCGTGCGCACGATCGGCGCATAGGCGTCGGCGTAGCCCGCCGCCGCGGCCGCGCCCTGGGGCGGGAGATGGACGAAACCGCAGGCGGCAACCGGCTGGCGGAGGGCGGTGAAGAGCAGTTCGTTGCACAGGTAGCCACCGGAGTCGCGGCTGTCGGCAACCGGGCAGGCGGCGGGCGCGAACCAGGCCAGGTCGCAGCGCAGGCGGACCGGGAGCACCGCGGGGGCAGCAGCATCAAGCACGGCGGAAGGTGGCAGCGCGCCGTCGGCATCGCGGTAGGGACGTGCCTGGTTGGCCCCTTCGCGTTCGACGTAGACGGTGGCCCCGGGCAGCCCTTCGCCGACGCCGAGCAACAGCACCGGATGCAGGCGCAGGACCGCCTCTGGCAGCCGCCGTTCGGGCTCGCCCCAGCGCACTGGCAGGACCAGGATGGAGATGCGCGCACCTGCCACCACTTCCCCCTCCAGGCGGTGCGCGACGGTGGCGCTGCCGTTGACGCCGCGCCCGTCGAAGGGGCCGAAGGCGGTGAGCAGCACCACCGGCTCGGCAGCCGAGCAGTCGGCGCCGGCTCCGGCGGAGAAGGCAGCGCAGGCGGCGGCGATCACGTGCGCCAGCAGGGGCCGGCGAGCGTCCCGCGCGCGGGCGCCGGACGGGCGGTGGCGGGGCGGTGACCAGCTGCCTGGTGCGGCCATTGGTGCTCTCCGGCGGGGTAGGCGGCGGCGCGGGCTCACGCCGCCGGGTTTACCCACTGCTTTGACGGTGCGCTGCCGGCGGCGGCCTGCAACCGGCATCCGTCGCAGCGGTTGCGCCCCGCCGGCCTCATTATTAGGTTCGCTGCCGACGGCGCCAACCCGGCACCGGTTTCGAGGCGGCGCCATGGCGAGAGCATCCAAGCCGCGCGCGCCACGCACCGCGCCGCCAGCCGCCGGGCCGCTCGGCGGCCTGCGCCTCGACCGGCGCAAGCTCGGAGACCAGATTGCCGAGCTGCTGCTCGCGCGCATCGCCGAGGGCAGCCTCGCCGCCGGCGCGCGCCTGCCCACCGAGACTGCGCTCGCCGCCGCCTTCGGCGCCTCGGTGCGGTGG
>JAYVMM010000959.1:0-9207 GCA_043758975.1 Planctomycetota bacterium
AGCAGCTTGGTGATGGTGTTGCCGGTGCCTACCGGCAGGCCACCGCCGGTGCCGTTGTGGACCTGGAAGACGCCGTCATCGCCGTTGCCGCCGCTGCCCTTGGCCACGTGGAGGTTTCTGCCGTCGATGCCGATGGCGCGGAAGTTGTTATCCTTGATGTGCTGCTTGGTCGTTTCGTCGGGGTGGTTGCTGGCGAAATAGACCCCCAGCAGCTGGGACAGCGTGGTTCCCGGCTCGGTCGGGCGCGCGCCGATGCTGGTGCCGGGGCCGGTGCCGTCGTGTTTGAGGGAGGAGTCCGAGTTGCCGGCCATGTAGAAGGCGCTGCCATCGACGGTGATGGCCGTGCGCGGATTGTCGCCGCTGTAGGCGTTGCTCTGCGGGAACAGCGCCTGCACCCCGCCCACCGAGATCATTGCCACCATACGATTGTAGGTGGGTGCGGTGTTGGTGGTGAGGGTCGCGCCCGGTGCCTCCGAGTTCGACACCCCCTCGGCACCCACCGGCCCTTCGTAGCCCAAGTTAAGTGAGGTGCAGGCCGTCGACCGAGGCCATCAGCGCCCCTTCGTACTTCGACCTGAAGCTGGTGGTGATGCCGTTCAAGCCCGGCGAGCCCAGGTGCGGGAAGCCAGGCGCACCGAGGTAGCGGTCGATTGAGATCGGACCCTGGACGCCGCTGACGTTGGGATCGCTGAAGATGGTGGGATAGGTCGCGCTGCTGCCGAAGGTGTTGCCGGCTTAGGACACCCGGGAGACGAACAGCGGCGCCGGGTAGCGCGGTCCGCCGGCCTCGTCGCTGATGCGGTCGGCGAGATCGACCAGGTCATCCGGCACCGCATCGGAAAAGCCGATGCGGTCGAGATCCCGATGGTCGTCGGCAGTCTCGGCCATGAGCGGCGAAGCGAGCATGAGCGAGGGCACCAGCATGGCGCCGAGGGCCAGGTATTTCAGTTTTGGATTCTCCGAAGGGTGGTGGCGGATGGGAATCATCCGTGTGCGCTGCACCATTCGCCGCCACATGTTGATCTGATGAGCTTCGCTTGAGGAAAAATTACAGGGACGCAATGCCGTGCGCCGACGTCACTTCACCATGCTCGCGTCCGTTTCATTCCGCCGTGCGGGCGGCGCCCGCGGCGCCGGGTCCTGCTGACCACGGGGCGGGCATCGGCGCTGTCTCCGGCACTCCGGCACGCTCACCGTGAGCGTTGGATGCGGATGGCGGATGCAGCTGCGGGATAGTGCCATGGGCAAGCCCGGGCGCTCCATCCGCTGATTGCCGGTGGCCGCGCTGTGGATAGCGCGCAGAGAGTCCCACCCGCGAAAGGCGCCTATGTGCTGCTTCACCGGTCCCATCACGTCGGTCTCCCACACCCGCATCTTCGCGCGCCGCACCCCCGACGGGCGGCAGTACCTGGTCTACAGCATGGACCTCGACACCCCGGTCGAGGTCGCCATGGCGCTGCCCATCCCGGTTTCCTCGAGACCATCATCCTGGCCTGGCCGGTGAGACCGTCGAAATCCGCCGGCGACCCGACGCCAGCCGCGGCACCGGCACCCGGCGCGGCGCCGCTGAAGGTTGAGGAGGTCGGCGCCTTCGCCGCCTCCTTCGTGCCGACGATCGGCGACTTCGCCCGCCTTGATGAGCGTTTCCGCCTGCCGGGGAGCGTGTGGGACAAGCTGCCGCAGTACCGCGCCTTCGGCTTCGTGGTCTTCAAGCTCCGGGCCGGACGCACCGACGTCCACCCGATGGCCTTCTCCTTCCCGCACGCGCAGTCCACCACCCTGTTCTTCCCCACCGTCCACATCCACGATGGCACGGTGCACGCGCGCGCGGACTTCGATCGCGAACTCTACCTCCAAGCGCCGCTCCTCGGCGCCGCCGCCGCCGGCGGCGAGTGGATCGAATCCGAGATGATCGCGCGCCAGCTGGAAGGGGCCACGGACTACCCCGGCCTGCTCGCCCCCGAGCAGCATCTCCACAAGCGCAGGCTAATTGGCGAGTTCGCGAACGGCGACATCGTGGTGCCGCTCGGCTAACGCCCTGACCGGGTGCACATGTGCGCGCGCTGAATTGTTCCAGGACCATGATCTCACTGCCGTGCCGGTGCGCAGCCAATCCCGTCCCTCCCGCGATCTCGGACGACGGGAAGAGGCAATGCCTTGAGTTGACGCCGGCGGCGGGCTAAGCAGAAGAGGTTCGGCGACCGCTCGCACGGTGTGCCGGACAGGAGCCACCGATGGGCGCCGATCCGCCAGCAGCCGACGAGACGCTGCAGTCGAGTTGGGAATGGACGCTGGCGACCGGCCATGATCCCGCTGCCACCATCAGCCCCGGCCTCGAGATCACCCGGCGGACGGTCAAGACCTCGCTGGCTGACGGCATCCGGCGGCTCGGCTATGAGTTCGGCGCCGAGTTTCCACGGCCACCCAGCAACCACCAACCCGTTCAGCTCGCGCTCGCCTCGTGGGTACGTACCAGGTTGATCAAGCTGACGCGATTCTTGATCCGGTAGCGCTTGTAGAGCCGCGACAGGATGTTCTTCACCTGCTGCTCGGACGTGCCGAGCTCGGCGGCGATGCGCTGATTGGTGTGGCCGTGCTTGACCCCTTCGATGACCTGCAACTCGCGGGCGCTCACCTCGAGCGCGCCGGCGCCCCACGGGCGCGCCGCGCCAGTCTCCCTGGCCGGGCGCACGGGCGCCGCCGACGGCGGCGATGACGCCCGTCCGAGGATCAGCGCGGCGACCTGCTCCGCCATCGCCGGATGGTTGCGAATGACGTAGGCGCCACGCTCCATCGCGCGCCGGGGGCCGGGCGATGCGAGGTCATCGACGATGACGATGGAGCGCGCGCAGCTGATGAGCCCGCACAGCCGCTCGATTCCGAGCTGCTGCTCAGGCGAGGTCGCGGCGAGGTTCACCACCAGCACGTCGATGTCGAGATGCTCGAGCGCGGACGGTTCGGCGTCGTGGCCGAGCCAGCGGATGGCGCAGCTGTGGCTGAGCAGCCGGGCGCTGAGCTCCATGCGCATGGCGCGGTCGTCGTCGATGATCAGGACCGTCACCATGGCGGTCCGCCGGCGCGGCGGCGATGACGCCGATAGAAGCTATGATCCAGGCGCGGCGCGCGAACATGCCCAGCAACGGCGGGCGGAGACGACCCTGATCGCATGCTGTCTCGTAACGCCGCCGCCGCCGATCCGCCAGAGTACTTCCGTTGCCGCACGCACAGCGGGGGCGGGCGTGCCAACTAAAGTAATTCTCCAGGACGGACATCAGCATGGCGGGAACTATCGTACGGTAACCGGAGTACGGTAACCGGAGTACTTGAACCGAAGTACGCTAGCGGGCGTGGATAAACCGCATTATCCATCATCGCAGCACAACGTCGATGCTGCGAGCGCAGGCCCTGCATGGTGCATCTCTCAGGGCATGCGCCTCGCCCGACTTCAGCGCCGTGGTGCAGAAGTTCAGCCGATCGCCACCGCCGGCACAGCCGTGCAGTGGACCCGTCCCCCGGCGCCGACCGCGCAGCGCCCAGGCAAGGAGCCCAGCCATGAATCCATCCCACTCCGCAGAAGCGAGCGCTCCGGCCCCGACTCCGCCATCGGCGGCGGAGATGCGGCCAGCCGCCGAGAACGCGCGGTCGCAGGCGCGCACGCCGGCCTTCGTCATCGCCATCTCCCTCTGCGGCGGGCTGCTGGTCGGCCTGGTCATCGGCCTGCTGGTCGGCAAGGGCATGCCGGCGCCGGCGCCCACCTTCGCGCTCGCGCCGGCCAAGTCTGGCGAGGCGACGGTCGCTCCTGGCGCGCTCGCCGCGCCCGCCTCCAAGGAGACCACCACCACCCTGCCGAAGGACAGCGTGCACGCCCTCAGCCTGGGCGCAGTGGTCGACCATGAATTCCGCCCCGAGAAGCAGACCACCGGGCGGATCGCCAACGATGACGACCTCACCACCCCGGTGTTCACCCTCGCCGGTGGGCATGTGACCCGGCTGCTCGCCGCTCCGGGCGAGATGGTGGCGGCGAACCAGGCGCTGGCCGAGATCGACAGCCCCGACATGTTCCAGGCCGAGACCGCGCTGGTCCAGGCCATCCCGGCGCTGAACAAGGCGCGCCTGGCGCTCGAGCAGCTGCACCGCATCGCCACCCGGCAGCAGAAGCTCTTCGACCTCCATGCCATCGCGCTCAAGGACCTCGAGCAGTCGCAGGCCGATGTGCGCGGCGCCGAGACCGACCTCGCCGCCGCCGAGGCGGTGCGCATGGCCGCGCGCGGGCAGCTGGCGATCTTCGGGCGCAGCGAAGCGCAGATCGACGCGCTCGAGCACGGCGGGCTGCCCTCGCGCCAGGCGGTGGTGCGGGCGCCGATCGCCGGCACGGTGGTGAGTCGCAAGGTCGGCTCCGGCCAGGTCGTGCGCACCGACAACGCCGATCCCATGTTCACCATCGCCGACCTCTCCACGGTGTGGATGGCCGCCGACCTCTACGAGACCGATGCACGCTGGATCAGCATCGGCCAGCCGGTCGAGGTGCACGTCATGGCCTTCCCCGACCATCCCTATCCGGCCACCGTCTCCTACATCAGCCCCTCGGTCGACCCCAACACCCACCGCATCACCGTGCGCTGCACGGTCGAGAACAAGGATGGCCGCCTCAAGCCCGAGATGTTCGCCACCTTCCGCATGTTCGCCATCAGCACCACCCACGCCCCCGCGGTGCCGGTCTCGGCGGTGATCCACGCTGGCGCCGCCACCTATGTGTGGACGGCGCAGGACGAGAACGCCTTCACCAAGCACCAGGTCACCTGCAGCCCGGCCCAAGACGGCTTCGTGCAGATCGTCTCCGGGCTGAAGACCGGCGATCGCATCGTGCTCGATGGTGGCATCTTCCTCGACAACTGACGCGCACGCCGCCCGGCATGCCAGCGCCCCCGCCGCCCGACCTGGGCGGCCACGGGCGGGTGACGGCAGCGGCCTAAGGATCGCTCTCCATGATCTCCCCGACCGTCACCTTCCTCCTCGCCCGGCGACCGCTGGTGCTGTTCATCCTGCTGTGCTTCCTCGGCGCCGGCTACGCCACCTTCCGCCGGCTGAACATCGAGGCCTATCCGGATCCCTCGCCGCCGATCATCGAGCTGATCGCCCAGCCCTCGGGCCAGTCGGCGGAGGAGGTCGAGCGGCTGTTCACCATCCCGATCGAGGTGCAAATGGCCGGCATGCCCGGGCTGCAGTACTGCCGCTCGCAGTCGCTGGTCGGGTTGTCGGACATCAAGCTGCAGTTCTCCTACGACACCCCCTACCGCTCCGCCCTCCAGGAGGTGATCAACCGGCTGTCGCTGCTGCCCCCCCTGCCCAACGGCGTGGTGCCGCAGATCTCGCCGGAGAGCGCGGTGGGCGAGATCTTCCGCTACCAGCTCGCCGGCCCACCCGGCTTCAGCCTGACCGAGCTCAAGAGCCTGCAGGACTGGGTGCTGACCCGCCGCTTCAAGACCGTGCCCGGGGTGCTCGACGTGGTCGGCTGGGGCGGCACCACCAAGGAGTACCATGTCGAGGTCGACCTCGCCAAGCTCGCCGGCTACCACCTCGCTCTGCCCACGGTGCTCAATGCGATCTCCTCAAGCAACCTCAACGTCAGCGGCAGGACCCTGGCGCTCGGCCAGCAGGAGGTCGACGTCATCGGCGTCGGCCTGATCCGCACCGTCGACGACATCCGCGACATCGTGCTGGCAAGCTACAACGGCACCCCGGTGCTGGTCAAGGACATCGCCGCAGTGTCGATCGGCTTCGCCCCCCGCCTCGGCATCGCCGGGCGCGACAAGGAGGACGACATCGTGCAGGGCGTGGTGCTGATGCGCCAGGGCGAGAAGACCAGGGAGGTCATCGCCGGGGTCAGGACCGAGCTCGAGCGCATCAACGCCTCCGGCATCCTGCCACCGGGGGTCCAGCTCAAGACCATCTACGACCGCAATTCGCTGATCTCGGTCACCACCCACACGGTGGTGCACAACCTCCTGCTCGGGGTGGCCCTGGTGTTCCTCATCCAATGGCTCTTCCTCGGCGACCTGCGCAGCGCGCTGGTGGTGTCGGCGACCATCCCCTTCGCGCTGTTCTTCAGCGCCACCGTGATGTACCTCTCGGGCGAATCGGCCAACCTGCTGTCTGTGGGCTCGGTCGACTTCGGCATCATCGTCGACGCCACCGTGGTGGTGGTGGAGAACATCTTCCGCTACCTGGCCGAGGCGCAGCGGCGACAAGGTTCGTTGCAGGGGCGCACCACCGGCATCGTGGTCGCGATGGGCGAGATCAGCGCCTCGGTGTGCTTCTCCACCGCCATCATCGTCGCCGCCTTCCTGCCGCTCTTCACCATGAGCGGGGTCGAGGGGCGCATCTTCAGCCCGATGGCCAAGACCTACGGCTACGCCCTGTTCGGCGCCCTCGCCTCGACCTTCCTGGTCGCCCCGGTGCTGTCCTCCTACCTGCTGCCGACCACCTTCGCCGAGCACGATCCGCTGCTGCTGCGCCTGCTCCGCCCGCTCTACGCCGCGGTGCTGCGCGGTGTCCTCCGCCAGCGCGCCCTGACCCTCGGCGCGGCGACCGCCCTGTGCGCGTTGTGCTGCTGGGTCCTGCCGCGCCTGGGCGCCGAATTCCTGCCCAAGCTCGAGGAAGGCAACCTGTGGATCCGCGCCGCCCTGCCCGCCACCATAAACCTGGAAGCGGGGCAGCCGATCATCCGGCGCATGCGCACCATGATCGCCGCCCACCCCGAAGTACTGACGGTGGTATCCCAGCACGGGCGGCCCGACGATGGCAGCGACCCCAGTGGCTCCTACAACGGCGAATTCTTCGCCCCGCTCAAGCCGTTCGAGGAGTGGCAGCCAGGGCGCACCAAGGCGCGCCTGATCGCTGAGCTCAGCCAGGAGCTGACCCGGGAATTCCCCGGGGTGACGCTCAACTTCTCGCAATACATCGAAGACAACGTCGAGGAGGCGCTGTCGGGGGTCAAAGGCGAGAACTCGATCAAGATCTTCGGCAAGGACCTCGCGGTGCTGGAGCGCAAGGCGGACCAGATCCAGGCGGTGATGACCCAGGTGCCGGGGGTGGAGGACGTCGGCGTCTTCCACGAACTCGGTCGCCCGACCCTGACCATCGCCGTCGACCGCCAGCGCTGCGCCCGCCATGGCCTCGCCCCGGCCGACGTCAACACCGTGGTGCAGGCCGCCCTCGCCGGCACCGCCAGCACCAGCGTCTTCGAAGGCGAGCAGCTCTACAACCTGGTGGTGCGGGCGGAGGAGCGCTACCGCAGCGAGGTGCAGACCATCGGCACCATCCCGGTGGTGTCCCCGAGCGGGGCCTACGTCCCGCTCAGCGAGCTGTGCGACATCCGCATGCAGGACGGCGCCTCCTACGTCTACCGCGAGAACTACGAACGCTTCCTGCCGATCAAATTCAGCGTCAAGGGCCGCGATCTCGGCACCACCATCGCCGAGCTGCAGCACCGCCTCGCCGCCGCCATCCCGCCCGAGACCGGCTACCACCTCGAATGGAGCGGCGAGTACGGCGAACTGCTCGAGGCGGTCGACCGCCTGGAGTTCATCATCCCGGTCAGCTTCCTACTCATCCTGGTGCTGCTCTACTCGGCGTTCAACTCGCTGCGCGACAGCATGATCGTGTTGGTCGGCATCCCGCTCACCGCGGTCGGCGGCATCCTCGCGCTGTGGTTCACCGGCACCATCTTCAGCGTCTCGGCGGCGGTCGGCTTCATCTCCCTGCTCGGGGTGGCAGTGATGGCCGGGACCATCATCCTGTCGCCCTACAACGAGATGGTGGACGCCGGCAGCACGCCGCGCGAGGCCCTGCTCACGGTCTGCGACATGCGCATGCGCCCGGTGCTGATGATGTGCCTATCGGCCTGCATCGGCCTGCTCCCGGCGGCGGAATCGACCGCGATCGGCTCGGAGACCCAGCGCCCGCTCGCGGTGGTGATCGTCGGCGGCATGTTCCTCGCCCCCTTCCTGATCCTGCTGGTGATGCCGGTGGTGATCAGTCTGGTCGGCCACCGTGGACGGCCCCGCCCGGCGCGCGAGGCCGCCGCGGACGGCCCGTCGGACGCCCCGCCACCGCCCACGCCCGGACTCACGCCGGCGCCGACGCCAGAGCCGACCCTGGCGCCCGCCCCGGCAGCAGACCCGGCGCCCGCCACCACGAGGACGCCATGATCCGCCCCGCCCGTCTATTGCCCGCCTGCGTCCTGCTCCTCGCGCTCTGCCCGCGCGGCGGCGCCGCCGAGGCCGGCGCGCCCGCAGGCAGCGCCGCCCTCAGCCTGGCCCAGGCCGAGGCCATCCTGATCGAGCAGAATCCGGCCATCGCTGCCGCGCGCGCGGGACTCGCGGCGGCCAAGGCGGGCGAGATCATCGCCGCCTACCGGCCCAATCCCGCCCTCACGGTGTCGGCCGAGCAGTTCAATACCGCCCACCCCTTCATCCATCTCGCCTCCGCCGACCCCGCCTCGCAGGGCTACCAGCATTTCTACACCGTGCGCGTCGACCAGCTGCTCGAGCGCGGCGGCAAGCGCGGCTTGCGCATGCTCGGCGCCGGGTTCCAGAGCCAGGCCGCCGAGGCAACCCTGCAGGACGCCATCCGCCAGCAGCTCTTCCAGCTGCGCCAGGACTACCTCGCGGTGGTGGCAGCCAAGCAGCTGCTCGCGCTCGCCCAGGAGATGCTCGACATCACCGCTCAGAACGAGACGGTGGTCAAGGCCCAGGTCGCCTCCGGTGGCGCCGCCGAGGCCGACCTGCTGACCCTGCAGATCAACCGCCTGCAATTCCAACAGGGCCTGATCACCGCCCGCCAGGCTTATGTCCAGGCCCAGGGCGATCTCCTCAATGTGCTGAATTACGTGGCCCACCCGGCGGTCGCGGGCGGGCCCGGCGCCGTTCCGCCCACCGCCGCTGCCGCTGCCGCTGCCACCGGTGAGCAGCTCGAGCTCAGCGATACGCTGGATGCCGCCCTGCGCGAAGCCGCCCTCGCCGGGTTGGTCGGCGCCGCCGAGAACCGCGCCGACGTGCTCAGCGCCCGCCGCGCCGTCGACGCGGCGGAGGCTGCGATCAAGGGTGCGCGCGCGCTGCGCCAGGAGGACCTCGATGTCGGGCTGGAGTACCAGCGCAACGGCGGCGACAACACCGTCGGCATCGCGCTGCAGATCAACCTCCCGGC
>JAYVMM010000960.1:0-2899 GCA_043758975.1 Planctomycetota bacterium
TGGCGTGACCCTGGGACGCGCCCTCGCCATCACCGCCGCGGGCGAGGTGGTGGTCCTGCGCCCGGGCACGCTCAAGGCAGACGAGCACGGCGGCCTCGCGGTGCTGCAGCAGGGACTGAGCGAGACCCCGCTGAAGGAGCTGCCCCTGCGCATCGACGCCCATGCGCTCGAGGTGCGCCTGCCGCTGGCGCGCGGCAGCTACGCCCCGCCGGAGGCGCTGCTCGCCGCGCTCGCACGCGCCCAGGTGGTGCACGGCATCGACCAGGAGGCGATCGTCGAGGCCGGTTGCGGTGCCAGCTTCCCGCGCGACCTGGTGGTAGCGCGCGGCACCGCCGCGGTGCCCGGGGTCGATGCCCACCTCGAGCTCCTGGTCGACGAACGCGTGCACTTCCGCGTCGACGACTTCGACCGCGTCGACTATCACGAGCTGGGCAAGGCGCGCGAGGTGGCGCAGGGCGCCCCGCTCGCCCGCCTCCACCCTGCTTCCGCGGGTGCCCCGGGACGCACGGTGACCGGGCGTGAGCTGCCCGCCTACGGCGGGCGCGACCTCGAGCTCAGGGCGCTGTGCGGCGAAGGTACGCGCATCAATGAGCATGATCCCGAGCTGCTCGAGGCGGCGATGCCGGGTGGCTACCGCCGCACGCGCAGCGGCAAGTTCCAGGTCCAGCCCCAGCTGGTCATCGAGGGCGACGTCGACCTCAAGAGCGGCAACATCGACACCGCACTGTCGGTGATGATCAAGGGCGACGTCAAGGCCGGCTTCTCGGTCAAGAGCGGAGCCGACCTCGTGATCATGGGGGTGGTCGAGGACGCGCGCGTCTCGGCGCGCGGCAACATCTCGGTACGCGGCGGCATCCTGCCCGGGCGCCTGCGGATCAAGGCGCACGGCAACCTGATCGCGCGCTCCATCACCGGGCGCGAAGTGAAGGGTCGCGACATCGAGGTCGCCGGCAGCGTGCGCTTCAGCCGCGTGCTCGCCACCGGCACCGTCAGCGCCAGGGAGATCATCGCCGGGCGCCTGATCGCCGCCGGCAGCCTGAACTGCGACGTGCTCGGCAGCAGCGAGGGATCGCGCACCCAGGTCCAGGTCGGCATCGACCCCTACGAAGTGGCGCTCTACATGGCCGCGCAGCAGGAGCAGGGCCGCCACGCGCGCAAGGTGGTGCGGCTGAAGGAGCGCTGCAAGCTGCTTGCGCACAGGCTCGGCCAGCAGGGACCCATGGCGGAGGGCGAGGCCGACCCACTCAGCGACGACCTGCGCGCCGCGCTCGGCGACTTCGCCAGCGCCTGCACCCACCTCGCCGAATGTGAAGCGGTGATCACCCGCCACGAGGAGCAGCTTTGCGTGAGCAACCTCAGCGCCGCCAGTGCCAACGTCACCGTCAGGCGCACCGCCCACCCTGGGGTCGAAGTGCTGATCGGCGAACTGGCGCGCACCGAGGTGCGCGAGGCGCTCACCGCCCCGGTGTTCCGCTTCCAGGACGGTAACGTGGTGTGGGGCTGAGGCGGGCAGTCGCGCGCTCTAGCGCGAGCGCCCGCTGACGTTGGGCACCGCGCCATTGCCCGGATGGTCGTTGAACTGGGTCTCGAGCCTGGCGGCATCGTCGATGTGATGGATGTTGAGCACGCGCTCGCCCGGGCGGTCGGGCTTGAAGATATAGCGCTCGCGCAGGTTGCCCTGGTTGGTGAGGACCTCGACGTAGCTATCCGGATTGCGGCTCCAGGACACCACCACCACCCCGGAATCGCGCGTCAGGCGCGCGAGCAGCACTTCCTCCTCGGCGGTGAGCTGGTGGTCGCTGCGCGTCTGCTCCGCGCAGCCCACCCCAAGCAGGAAGACGATGGCGATGAGCGCGTAGGAGCGCAGACGGTGGGGGCTGGCCAGCATGGCGCGCCATCCTGGCCCCGCCGCCGCCGCCTGCCAGTGCCGAGTTGGCGTGCGCTCAGCGCCAGTCGGCGCTGAACAGGCGCTCATAGGCTGCCGGCGCCGCCGGTGACTCGCCGCCGACCACCAGGTCGGGCAGGCCAGCGCAGGGGGGCAGACCTGGGCCGTCGGGGTGCGCTTGCACCAGGGCGCCGTCGAGCACCACCAGCAGCCGTCCGTCGAGCGCCGGGTGGGGCCAGGCGAGCGCCACCGCGCGGCGCTGGGAGCGCAGGAAGGTGCCGCCCGGGGTAATCACGCTGCGTGCATCCCAACGCAGCGGGAAACCGGGCGAGCGCGCCGCGAGGCGCGCCAGCACGGCGTTGGAGCGGGTATTGCCGATCAGCACCAGGTTGACTCCCGCGGGCTCCTGCTCGCCGAGCGCGCGGTCCTCGTACACCGGCGGGCGGCCCTGGGCGTAGGCCGCCCAGGCGCTGAGGAAGTCGGCGGCGAGCTGACGGTTGTCGGCGGCGGCGGCGGCGTGCTCAAGCGTCCCCACCACTACCGCGAAGGGGCGCGCGCCGTAGGCCACGAGTGGACCCTGCGCTTGCCCGAGGACCTTGGCCGGCAGCGCGTTCGGCGGGGAGGCCCGCCACGCCCGCCCGTCGACCTCGGCGCCGCCATCCCCGCTGGGTCTGAGCGCGCGGATCCCCACCGTGCTCACGCGCAGCGGTTGCCGCGCCTCGAAGCGCAGCGCGCCGGCCACCCCCCACTCGCCCATCGCCTCGACCTCGACCGGCCCATAGCGCCCCGGTGCTGTCACCACGTACTCGCGCGGCGCCGCGGCGCCGTTGCGCGCGGCGAGGCTGGTCCAGATGCTGGCCTCGCCGGGCGCGGGGAAGCGCCGGAGCAGCGCCCCACCGCAGCGCTCGAAGCGTTCGAGCCAGCGCTGGCTCTCGCCATCGCCGGCACCGCACAGCGCGGTCGGCACCCCGGCGAGGTGGGCCGGGCGCCCGCCGGGTGCAGCGAGCGCCAGCC
>JAYVMM010000961.1:0-13368 GCA_043758975.1 Planctomycetota bacterium
TCGGCTGCCGCACCTACAGCCCCGACCTCATCGTGCTCAACCACCGCCTCGACCTCGGCAAGGGCCTGCCCTACGTCACCACCAACCTGTGGGAGGGGGCGGAGACCTACATCGATGTGCACATGGCCAACCGCGGCACCGCCACCCACCACCGCGCCGGGGCGCTGGCGCGCGGGCTGCCCGCCCGCCTCAACCGCCTGCTCGAGGACCATGGCGTCTGCCTGTCCTCCTGCCTCGACCATTGGGACGACGACCTCGTGCTGCAGGCCTTCAACCGCGGCATGATCGTGGCGCCGGAGATCTACGGGAATCCGTGGTTCCTGCGCGACGAGGAATTCCCCAAGCTCGCGCGCATCTACAACCTGCACCGGCGCTACCGCGACAAGCTGGTCGCCGGCATGCGCCTGGACGAGGCCGGCTATGGGCCCTTCGCGGTGGCGCGCGGCGATGACGGCACGCGCTTCATCGCCCTGCGCAACCTGACCTGGAACCCGGTGACCTATCAAGTCCACCTCGACCAGGGCATCGGTCTGGGCGCAGTGGGCGAGGTCGAGCTGTGGCGCTGCCATCCGCACGAGCGCCTGCTCGGGCGCTTCCCGCACGGCGCCACCGTGGCAGTCGAGGTCGAGCCCTTCCGCTCCTGCCTGCTGCTGGCCAGCGCGACGCCGAGCGCCGAGGTCGGGGTCTCCGGCTGCGACGCCGAGGTGGTGCAGGAGGTCGCCGGGCGCCCGGTCACCCTGCGCCTGCTCGGCCTGCCCGGCACCACCGCCGCGGTGAGCGTCCATCCCGGGCGCTTCGCCTTCACCGCCGCCGCGCTCGACGGCGTGGCGCTGCCCGCGGTGCCGGACGCCTCGCCGCTCAGCGTCACCTTCCCGGGCGCAGCGCTGAAAGAGCCCTGGCACCGCCAGCTCGCCGCGCTCGCCCCCTGCGCAGTGCCGGACGATGCCGAGGCGCTGTTCGAGGCCACCTGCTTCGCTGCCGACAGCGACGCGCTCGAGATCCGTTCGCTGCGACGCGCCGGGCCGACCCGCTTCCCGGCGGTGGCGCGTGCGCGCGACGCCTTCTGCGCCCAGGCGCTGCTGACCTCGCGCGGCTGCTGGGACCGCGTGCTCTTCGATGGTGATCTCACAGCTTCGTGGACAGTGGCGGGCGACCCCTTCCGCGGCGGGGTCAAGGTCGACCCCAAGGTCGAACGTCAGCTGCGCCTCGATCTCGGGCGCGACACCACGCTCTCCGCCCTGCTCATCCACCTTGCCGGCGGCGACAGCGCGGGGGTGCCGGAATGCTCGTGGGACCTGCTGCACTGGACGAAGGCGACGGTGGTGCGCGGCGACCAGCTGATGACCGTGCAGCCGCCGACGGGGCAGCCGCTGCGCTACCTGCGCCTCGACCGCGGCACCCTCGCGCCGACCGAGATCGACGGCGTCGACGCCGCCGGCGGGGCAGCGCCGCGAGCGGGCTGGCGCGCCTCCAACCTCTTCCCCGCCTACGCCAGCTGCAAGGCCAAGGCCGCCTGGCAGGCCACCGTGCATCTCAGCGAGGCGGCGCCGGGCAGCTACCTGTGCATCGCCTGCGACGGCGAGCACGGCATCGACGGCGCCTGGGTGGCGGCGCGCCTGCACGGGCGTGCGCTCGGCTGCCCGGACCGCGCGCCCTCCTTCGACAGCAATGTGTGGGAGCACGACGGTGCCATCCACCACATCGCGCGCGACTACACCTACTACCTCCCGGTCACCCCCGAGATGGTGGGCGCCGACCTCGACCTCGTCGCCCTCACCCTCGCCGGTGGGGTGGACAAGTACCGCCCGACGGTGTGGATCACCAGCGCGCAGCCGCAGGTCGCGCGCGAGCTGACTCTGCACTAGGTGCTGGGTGCGGTGCTCACGGGGTGGTGAAGCGCCCGCTGCCGATGGTGACGCGCAGCTCCTTGGGCAGCGCGCCGCGCTCGAGGCCGAGCACCACGAGATGGGTGCCTGGCGCCAGCTCAGTGGGCGCGCCCGCCTGCCAGCTTGTGCCGTCGAGCCACACCGCGGTGGCACCGGTGACGGTGAGCGCGAGGGTGCCGGCGGCGGCGGTGTCGAAGCGCGCCGCGGCGTAGAAGGCGCCGTCGCCGGGCAGCACGGAGAGCGCGCTGCGCCAATGGCCGGAGAGCGCGCGCCCGTCGACCAGGGTGTAGGCCGCCGGCCTGGCCTCGAGCGCGGCGCCAGCACTCAGCGCGGCGCGCTCGTTGGCCAGGCGCCACACCCGTGCCACGCGCCCGTCGCTGGCGTCCCAGGCGCCGGGGCGCCCGAGCTGGCCGAGGAAGGCGTAGAGGTTGGCGCGCTCGGCCACCGGTAGCGCATCGACCAGCCCGGGCGGCATCAGGGTGCCGAGGGTCTCGCGGCTGACCACTTCCGCCTTGGCGATGCTCTGCTCGGCCCCGGGCAGGCGGATGCGCCAGGAGCGCTCATCTTCCGCGAAGGGGATGCCGACCACCACGCTGCCGTCCTTGAGGTGGTACCCCACCGCATGGTAGCCTTCCTTGATCTTGGCCGCCGGCACCAGCACGCTCTCGACCACGTAGTCGAGCGGGGCGCTGGCGCCGATGGTGGTGAGGTCGGGCCCGAGCTTGCCGCCCACCCCGCCGATGGCATGGCACTGCACGCAGGACAGCGCGGGGGAGAAGTAAAGGCGCTCGCCGGCGGCGGGGTCGCCTGCGCTCTTGCTCAGCGCGACCCAACCCGCGAGGTCGCTGGGGGCGGTGTCAGTCGCCGCCGGTGGCGTCGGCGCCGGGGCGGCGGCGACGGCGGAGGTGAGGCGCATGACCAGGGTCTGCCCGCGTTTGCCGAGCTCGCGCGCGGCGGTCAGGCCGCCCTGCAGCGCGGGGCGCGGCAGGCTGGCCGGCAGGCCGTCCTTCGTCACTTTGTCGACCAGCCCGGCGGCCGGCAGGATGGCGCGCCACAGCGCGGTGGCCTCGGCCTCGTCGACGCTCGCGAGCAGGCCCCAGGCGCGCGTGAGCGCGCCTGGCACGTCGACGCGCGCCAGGCCGCCGAGCGCTTCGCGCCGCAGCGCGGCGTCGAGCTGGCCATCGAGCAGGAGGGCGAATTCCTTCGCCGCCACCGCTCCGCCGAGGGCCTGGATGCCGGATAAGGCGTCGGCGCGTAGCGCCGGATCGCCGGCGGCGGCGCGCAGCTGGTCGACCAGCTCGACGCGCTTCCATGTGCCGACCAGGCGCAGGGCGCTGCGGCGCACCTCGGGCGAGCGGTGCGCGACCAGGGTAGCGAGGGCGGCGGTGTCGCCGCTGGGGATAACCCCGCGCGCGGCGGCTCCGGCGCAGGCGTCGAGCGCGGCGCCCAGCTCGGCGTCGCTGAGCGTCCCGGGCAGCGCGGCGAACAGTCTGGCGACCGCGGCGCCGTCGCCGCCATGGGCGACCAGCGCCGGCCACGGCGCCTGGGCCAGGCTGCCCTGGGCTTTCAGCACCGCGGCTGTGGCCGGCCCGGCGAGGTCATCCGGCAGGGCGAGCAGTCCGGCGACCAGGAGCGGCTCGCGACCGGCGGCCGGCCAGCTGCCCGCCGCCACCGCCGCCGCCCAGCGCCCGCCCAGGGTGGCCATGGTGGTGGACACCGCGAAGGCGTAGTGCGGATCGTCGAGCGGCTGGCGCGCGACCGCGGGCAGCGCGGCCTCGGCGCTCTCCAAGGTGGGAATGCGCGCAAGCGCACGCAGCGCCTCGACGCGCACCCGCGGCTGGGCATCCTGCGCCAGTTCGGCGAGGCGCTTGAGGTGGCGCTCGGGGTGGGCATCTCCGCCCAGCCAACGCGCGCTGACCATGCGCTCCTCGGCGCTGGCGGGGCGCAGCAGGGCGAGTGCGAGCTCGCGCCGACCGGCCGTGCACAGCACCGCGGCGGCGGCGTAGGCCGAGCCGGCGTCCGGCGCGCTGGCGGCCCACGTCTGCACGGCGGTGATCACCGCGGGGTCGGCCTCGGCGCGCGCCGCCAGCACCCAGCGCGCGCCCTCGCGCTCCCAGGCGCTGCCCGAGAGCAGCGCGGGAATGAGCTCAGCGGTGGCGACGCCGGTGAGGTCGCGCCAATGCGCCGCCGGCAGGCCCTCGCCGGCCAGGCGCCAGATCCGCCCGTGCAGCTTGTCGCGGCGCGGATCGCGGAAGTCGACCTCGCCGTGGTTGATCACCTCGTTGGTCCAGTCGGCGATGAAGAGCCCGCCATCGGGGCCGAAGGCGAGCGCTATCGGGCGGAAGAAGGCGCTGTCGGTGCGCATGACGTCGGGCATGTCGGTGGTGGCGAAGCCGGCGCGCGCCGGCTCGGTGGCGTTACGGTCGGTGATGGCGAAGCGCACCACGCGGTGGGCGCGGAAGTCGCAGGTGATGGCCTGGCCCTGCCAGGCGGGCGGGAAGCACGGGCTCTTGACCAGCTCCAGGGCGCAGAACTTCGGGTAGGAGCCGGTGCTCGCCGCCGGCATGGTCGCGCGCGCGCCCTCGCTGGGATTGAACACCGCCCCGGGGAAGGCCCAGCTCAGCCCGCTGGAGCCGGCGCCGTCAGTGAGGAAGATCTGGCAGTGGTCGTCGAAGCGCATGCCCCAGGAGTTCCACAGCCCTTTGACCACCACTTCCAGGCGCTCGGCTCGCGGTTCGTAGGCGAACACCCCGCCGGCGTTGAGGCGCACCACCCCCCAAGGCGTTTCGACGTGGCTGTGCGCATAGATGCCCTGCTGGATGTACAGCCGCCCATCGGGGCCCCAACGCAGGGTATGGATGATGTGATGGGTGTCCTCGGTGCCGAAGCCGCTGAGCACGATGCGCCGGTGCGCCGCCTTCAGCTCGGCGTTGTCCGAGCTCAGCAGCAGGAGCTCGGTGGAGGCGCCGACGTAGGCCTCGGCGCGTCCATCCAGACGACAGACCGGGGCGACGCCGGTGGGCAGCAGGAGGTCGTCGGCGAAGACCGTGGAGACCGTGGCGTGCCCGCTGTGGTCGGGGTCGCACAGCACGAAGACGCGGTCGGAGCTCACCGCCCCGGGCTCGATCTGCGGGTAGAGCGGGGTGGAGGTCACCCACATGCGCCCGTGCGCGTCCCAGGCCATGCCGATCGGCTTGGAGAGCATGGGATTGTCGGCCCACTCGCTCACCGCCAGGCCCTGGTCGGTGGTGAATTTCGGCAGTACGACCGGGGTGGCCGCCGGCGGCGGCGCCTGCTTCGCCGGCAGCGGCTGGGCCTCCGCCCCGCGCACGATGGCGGCGACCAGCGCGTCGGCCTGGGCGACCAGGGTGTCGAACTGGCCCATCTCGACCGCGTTCTTGCCCTGCTCATTCTTGCGGAAGCCGAACAGGTAGGTCTGGTTGGCCGGGCGCCAGCGATGGAAGAAGAGCTCGTTCTTGCGCGTGAGCGCGGCGTGCAGCGCGCTGCGTTCGCCAGCGCCCAGCGCGCGCGTGCCGGGGGTGCCCCAGCCGAGCGCACCGGCGACCGCGTCCGCCCACACCTCCAGGCCTGAGGCCGAGGGATGGATGCCGTTGTCGGTGATCAGGGTCGCGCCCGGGATCAGCGCCGGGGTGTCGATGACGCGCGCCATGCGCTGCGCGCCCAGGCTGGCAATGGCTTCGCGGTAGGGGGCGAGGATGGCGCGCAGGGCGGCGGGATCGGGCAGCCCCGGGCGCTGCGCGCGCAGATCCTCGGGCGCGATCGGCGCGACCAGTACGATGCGCACCGGCGTCCTGCCGCCGCTCTCCGCCACCGTGGTGATGAGGGCATCGAGGTCGCGGCGGAAGCGCGCCGCGGTGAAATCCTCGCCGTAGCGCGCGGGGTCGAGGGCGAGGGCGGGGTCGTGGCTGCGCCAGCCGAGCTCCTCGAGGGCGGCGGCCATGCCGTAGCCGATCAGCACCACCGTCGGCTTGGCCAGCTGGATCTGCTCGCGCAGCCGCGCCAACCCGGCCTCCGGCTTGTCGAAGCTGGCGCGCGAGACGCCGTCCGGGCGGTCGGCGCTGAAGGAGATGTTGCGCACCGTGACCGCGAGCGGCGCGAGGTGGAGGTGCAGGCGCAGCTCGAGCGCCGCAGCCACCCCTTCGCGCTCGAACAGGGTATCGCCGACCAGGACCACGCGGTCGCCCGCATGCAGCGCCAGCTCCTCGGCGGCGCGCGCCGTAGCCGGCGGCAGGCAGGCCGCGAGCGCGAAGGCCGCGAGCAGGCGCGGCAGGGCGGCGCCGTGGGTACGCGCGCATGGCAGGAGCAGGGGGGCGGTGCTGGGCATGGGACGGTTGCTTTCGCTGCGAGCGGGAGGTGGCGGCGCACCCGGCACATGGCCGGGCGGGGCGGGGCGCGGCTGGACGGGGGGCAGGAGGGTTTACTGGCTGCCCGAGCGCGCGTTTATATGATCGCAGTCGATCATATACCGCAAGCGCCGGAGGTCAAAGCGGCAACCCCGGCGATCCGGCCTACGGGCCTACCCGCCGCAGAGCCGCGACGCTTCCCTGCCCTGGCGTCAGCGGGGAGTGCGTCGCAGTTCCACCGCGGTGCATCCGGAAGCGGCGGGCACCTCCGGCAGCAGGGCGATGGCGCCGGGCAGGCGCGCGACCAGGGCAAGCGCCTCGGCGTTGGTATGGGCGATGGTCGGCATGGCGGCTCCGCCGGCGTAGACCAGGCGCTTCCATCCGCGCAGCAACCGCTCGGTGTCGCGCCCGAGCAGGCTGCTCACCGCCGCATCGGCGCTCGCCTCGAGCGAGACCACCACGATCACCGGGGTGCCGTCGGCCCAGCAGCTGATGCGCCCGAGCAGGATGCTGGTAACGCGCTCGGGATCGATGCCCTGCGCGCTTATGCCGGGGTGCAGGGCGACGGTCTCCGCCGCGAGCGGCAGCGCGCCTTGCACCAGCAGGAGGGCGATCGGCAGCAGGCGCATCAGAAGTCCACCGTGGTCTTCAGCGCCAGCACCTGCCAGTGCTTGCTCACCCCCGCGGGATTGTCTGAGGGGTAGACCCCCAGGCTGCCCTCGACCTCGCGGAACTCGGCCTTGAGCGACCAGCTGGGCAGGGGCAGCAGGTTGAACGCTCCGACCCAGGTGTAGGAGTGCGGACCCGAGGGCTGGTGCACATCGGCCCAGCTCTGCTCGAAGGCACCGTAGAGCTCGAGCCAGCGCCGGAGATGCCAGGTGGCGCTGAGGTAGGCGTACTCGCCGCTGTCGAGCAGCGGCTGCGACACCGCGATTGGCTGCGCCATGGTCTGCCCGCGCCCGCGCAGACGCTGGTATTCCGCAGCCAGGGTCACCGCGCTCAGGTCGTAGAGGCAGGAGGCGATGCCTTCGTAGTAGTTGGTGACGGTGGTGCGGCTGGACAGCCCGGTGGTGGAGGAGAAGGCGTCGACGTCGAAGTCGTGCAGGTCGCCCAGGCTCAGGCGCAGCGACAGCCCGTTCAGCGGGGTGTTCCACTGCACCATGCCGCCGCAGGCCCAGGCGGCGGAGATGGCGTCGACCTGGTTGCCCAGGCCATTGCTCACCGCGTAGTGGGTGGCGAAGGCGCCGTCGGTGCGCAGCGGCTTGCGCCCGCCGTAGAGCGCGTAGTCGCCGCTGCCCACGCCGCCGAGCTCGGCGTGGCCGTAGAGCTTGGCGCCGTCGATGGAGATGTAGAGGTCGCGGTCGATCAGCGAATAGAACTCCACCGGCATGAACACCGAGGCGCGCGCGACGTCGACGTCGATGGACTCGTTGTAGAGCCCGAGCGGCACCTTGACCCGGCCCACCTGCAGTCCGCACGCGTCGGCGAGGCGGTAGTCGGCATAGGCCCAGTCGAGCATCACCCGCCCGTGGTCGTAGTCGACCAGGTCGCGGGCGTAGAGCTGGGCGCCCACGCGCAGGCGGTCGAGCGGGCGCGCCACCACGTTGGTGGCGGCCTCCCAGAACTGGGTGGTGCCGCCGCGGGTCGGACCGAGCCAGTTGTCGCCCCAGGTGTCGAGGTAGCCGAAGCTGGCGAAGCCGTGTGCCTCGAGCTGGAGCTCGCTGCCGGGGTACCAGGCCTCATCGGCACGGGCGGCGCAAGCCAGCAGCGCGAGCGCGCTCGGCAACGCGGCGGCGACCGCGAAGCGGGCGCGGCGGGGCGGACGCCCGCGGGGGAGCGCCGGCCAAGTTGGGTCGGGTGCGCGCATCAGATACCGCGCCACTATGGCCTGGCGGGCTGGGCGCGCAATGCGGTGTCGAGCCTGCGTTTGCCCCCGCGGTCAACGGTGAAACGTGCCTTTCGTAGCATCATGACCGGGGCTGCCCGGGCTGCGGCCCGGCGGCGGTCCTCGCGCCGCCTCCGCTCCCCAGCTGCCCGCCGCCGCCCGGATGCCCCCATGCCCCGCCGCCCGTCCCGCCTCCGCGCCGCCGCCGTCCTCGCCCTGGCCGCCGCCGTGGCTGGCGCCGCGGCCCCGCGTGCGTTGTCGGCGGAGGGCGCCGGCGCCGCGGCGACCGAGGTCGCACGCGCCTTCGACGCCACCGTCCGCCCGCTGCTGCAGACCTACTGCTATTCCTGCCATGGCGCGCAGAAGCAGAAGGGGGACCTCGACCTCAGCCGCTACGCCGACGCCGGGCAAGCCATGCGCACGCGCAAGCTGTGGCAGCAGGTGGGCGCCAAGGTGCGCGAGCGCGACATGCCGCCCGAGGAGGAGGAGAAGCAGCCGAGCGCGGCGGAACGATACAAGATCGCGGGCTGGTTCACCGCGCTGAAGGCCCTCGACCGCCCCGATCCCGGGCGCACCACCCTGCACCGCCTCAACCGCAGCGAGTACGGCTACACCATCCGCGACCTGCTCGGGGTCGAGGCCCAGGCCGGGGCCGACTTCCCCAAGGACGACGTCAGCGACGGCTTCGACAACATCGCCGCCACCCTGTCGCTGTCGCCCTTCCTGTTCGAGAAGTACCTGCTCAGCGCCGATGGCATCCTCGAACGCGCGCTGTTCGGCGACGCCCAGCCGCTGCGCGCCGGCGCCGGCGAGCTCGACTGGAACGGCGACGGGCGCAGCGAACCCGGGGTGCCGCAGGCGGGCCAGCGCCTGCTCACCGCCTCCGGCGAGCTGAGCCGCACCATCAGCCTGGCGCGCGCGGGGGTCTACACGGTGGCGGTGCGCGCCGGGGCCGACCAGCAGGGCGACCAGGCGGTGCGGCTTACGGTCAGCGTCGACGGCCATGCCCTCGGCGATGCCGCGCTGAGCGCGCCCGCCACCCAGCCGGGAGTGGTCAGCGTGAGCGGCGCGCTTTGTGCCGGCGAGCACCGCCTGGCGGTCGCGGTGCGCCTGCCGGCGGGCGCCACCGCGGCGCCGGCTCCGGGAGGGAGCGCGCGGGTGGCGGCGGAGCGCATCGCCAATCCGCTGCACCGCCATACCGTGGTGGTGGAGAGCGTCGAGGTGCGCGCCCCCGAGCCCGAGTCGCCCGATGCGGTGGCGCGCGGCCTGCTGGTGGCCCTGCCAGGAGCGCAGCTGGGCAAGCGCGAGGCCGCGCGCGTGATCGCCGGCCGCTTCGCCACCCGCGCCTACCGCCGCCCAGCGACCGCTGAGCAGGTCGATCTCCTGCTCGCGGTGTTCGAGCTCGCCGACCGCCAGGGGCGCAGCTTCGCGCGCGCGGTCAAGGAGATGCTCAAGACCGCGCTGGTGGCGCCCGAATTCCTCTTCCGCATCGAGCAGGAGCGCCCCGGCGACGGCGACGGCAACTACCTGATCGATGACTACGATCTTGCCAGCCGGATGTCCTACTTCCTGTGGTCCTCCTCCCCCGACGATGAGCTGCTCGCGCTCGCGCTCGCCGGCACCCTGCACCAGCCGGAAGTCAGCCGCGCCCAGCTCGCGCGCATGATCAAGGATGCGCGCATCCAGCGCTTCATCGACAACTTCGCCGGCCAATGGCTGCTGCTGCGCAATCTCCTCGGCGAGCCGGGGGAGGCGGGGCGCAAGGACAAGGGCCTCAACGGCCTGAGCCTGGAGCTGCGCCAGGCGATGGTCGATGAGGGCAGCGGGCTGTTCGGCTACCTCCTGCGCGAGAGGCGCAGTCTCGGCGAGTTCATCGATCCCGGCTACACCTTCCTCAACGAGGCCCTGGCCACGCACTACGGCATCCCCGATGTGCACGGGCCGGAGATGCGCCTGGTCCAGCTTGCCGACCACCGCCGCGGCGGGGTGCTGACGCTCGGCGCCCTGCTTGCGGTCAACTCCCACCCCGAGCGCACCAGTCCGACCCGGCGCGGGCGCTGGGTACTCGAGGAGGTGCTGGGCAAACCACCGCCGCCGCCGCCGCCCAATGTGCCGCAGCTGCAGTTCGTGCGCGCCAAGAATCCCAAGGCGAGCGAACGCGAGGTGCTGGAGATCCACCGCGCCTCGCCGGTGTGCGCCTCCTGCCACCGGGTGATGGACCCGATCGGCTTCGGTCTGGAGAACTTCGACAACCAGGGGCGCTGGCGGGACCGCCTCAAGGACGCCCCGATCGACGTCAGCGGCGAGCTGCCGGGCAAGCGCGCCTTCAACGGACCCTCCGAGCTCAAGGCCATCATCGCCGGGCACACCGCTGAGCTCGCGCGCGTGCTGGCCGAACGGGTGCTGACCTACGCCCTCGGCCGCGCCCTGCAGTACCAGGATGACGACGCCATCGACCGCATCGTCGCCGCCAGCGAGCACGACGGCTGGCGCCTGGACACCCTGGTGATCGAGAGCGCGCAGAGCTTCCCGTTCCGCTACCGCCACCGCGACTTGTGACCGACCTGGAAGGACCGCCATGCAGCGACCCTGGCTGATTCCGCGCCGCAGCGTGCTCAAGGGCTTGGGCGCCGCGCTCTGCCTGCCGCTGCTTGAGACCATGGGCTGGGCCGATCAGCCGGCGGGGTCGCCGGCGCGCCCGCCGGTGCGCCTGGGCTTCATCTATGTGCCGCACGGCGTCGACAACGCCAACTTCTGGCCCAAGTCCTACCAACAGGACCTCACCAGCGTGCGCGACGACCTGCCGAGCATCCTCGAGCCGCTCACCACCATGATCGAGGAGGTGCTGGTGCTGGGCGGGCTGTGCCACTTCAACGCCGAGGGCGACAATCGCGCCCACCATGCGCGCGAGACCGCGACCTGGCTGACCGGCTACTCCTCGCAGCCCGACGTGGTGCGCAACGCGATCTCCGCCGACCAGCTCTTCGCGCAGCGCTGCGGCACCCTCACCAAGCTGCCCTCGCTCGAGCTCGGCCTGCAGGCCGCCCGCTCTGCCGGCACCTGCGACCAGGGCTTCAGCTGCGCCTACCATGCGCACATCTCGTGGCGTTCGCCGACCCAGCCCAACCCGCGCGAGCTCAGCCCGCGCGCGGTGTTCGACCGCCTGTTCTCCTCGAGCGCGCTGTGCGGCGCCAACGCCTACGGCGAAGCCTCGCTTAACCGCAGCATCCTCGACCTCGTCACCGCCTCGGCGAACGGCCTGTCCCGGCGCATCAGCAGCGACGACCGGCGCAAGCTCGACGAGTACCTCGACAGTGTGCGTTCGGTCGAGGCGCGCATCCAGGGCGCCGAGCGCCGCGCGCAGGAGCGCGGCGCGCGGGCGCCGATGGTCGACCTCGAGCCGCCCGCCGCCGGCATCCCCGAACGCTTCGACGAGCATGCCCGCCTGATGCTCGACCTGCTCGCGCTCGCCTTCCAGACCGACAGCACGCGGGTGGCGACGCTGATGTTCAGCCAGGCCTTCGGGCGCAGCTATCCCGAGATCGGGGTGCCGGAGAACCACCACGAGATGTCGCACCACCAGAACGACGCCAAGAAACTGGCCAAGGTGCGGCAGATCAACATCCACCACCTCGAGCAGCTCGCCTACTTCATCAAGCGCCTCAAGGGCATCAAGGACGGCGATGGCACGCTCTTCGACCATGCGCTGGTGCTCTACGGTTCGGGCATGGGCGACGGCGACCGCCACGACCACAAGGACCTCCCGACCATCCTCGCCGGGCATGGCGGCGGCCTGCGCACCGGACGCTACGTGCCCGACTGCGCCGGCAACTTCTGCGATCTGCTGATCGCCATGCTCGCGCGCGCCGGCTGTCCGGTCGAGCGCTTCGGCGATGGCACCCGCGCGCTGCCGGACCTGGCCTGAAAGCGGACGGCGGACGGCGGACGCAGGCGATGAGTGGCGACGACTGGCCCGGGGAGGCCGACTCGGCGCTGCTCGACCATGCCCTGCGCAGCATGCAGGTCGTAACCCTGCTGTGCACCCTGCAGCGTCACGAGCAGGGCTACCGCATGGCGGAGCGCACGCTCGCCGACTACAATTTCATCTACGTCACGCGTGGGCGGGTGGTGTGGGTGGTGGCCGGGCGCGAGCATGCGCTCACCGCCGGCGACCTGGTGCTGGTGCCGCCCGGGGTGCCGCACCACGCCTATGGGGTGACGCAGGCGGTGACCATCGGCTCCCTCCACGTGCTCGCCACCCTGCCCGGCGGGCAGGACGTCTTCGCGCTGCTGGGCGCGCCGCGGCGCATGCGCTTCCGCCCGCAGTCGCGCTTCGACCGCTATTTCCGCGGCTTCATCGCCGAGTTCGCGCGCAGCGGGCGCTCGCCGCGCGAGCCCATGCTGCCGGGCTGGGCCCATCTTATCACGCGTGAACTCTTTCTCGACGCCTTCCGTCGCGGCGAGCTCACACCGCGCACGCGCGACCCCCTGATCGCTGAGCTGCTGGTCCAGCTCGAGCAGGGCATAGGCTCCGAGCTCACCCTGGGCGACCTCGCGCGCTGCTCCGGCTTCAGCGCCCAGCATCTCAACCGGCTGTTCAACCGCACCCTCGGCACCACCCCGCTGCGCTACCTGGCGCAGTGGCGCCTGGAGCGCGCCGCCGCCCTGCTGCACGAGGGGCGCCTGACTATCGGCGAGATCAGCCGGAAGGTCGGCTTCCGCGATCCCGACTATTTCAGCCGGCAATTCTCACGCGAATACGGGCGCAGCCCGGCAACCTATCGGCTGCAAGGTGGCTCCGAGCTCCAGGCCTGAGGCTGCGCCTGGAGCACGGCCTGGACCGAGCGACGGCACGGCGGGAGGCCGACCGCCCGCGCCTGCACGCTGATCTAGACCGCTGCGGCGGAAATCGTGGGCGCGGTCCCGCCAGCATCCACAATCGTAAGCAGGCCGGAACGGCCAGCGCCCTCGGTAGTGCCCCAGATCACTGGAGCTGGGAGATCGCCACCTGGCCGATTTCGCGCGTGATGTCACCGATTTTCATGAGGGTCTGCAACTCGGCGCGCGCGCCTTCCCTGGACAAGTCGCCGCGATCCACGAGACGGCGAATCAAGGCTGGTAGAATGCGATGTGTAAGGGCTAATGCCTCAGCGCGACCCTGAGCGCGACCTTCTTCAACCCAGAGATCAACCACATTATCCATACCGTCCTCCTCAAGCCTAGTTCGGAACCT
>JAYVMM010000962.1:0-2568 GCA_043758975.1 Planctomycetota bacterium
TGGTCATCGGGGGCGAGCCCGATCACCGCCACCGGCAGCCCGTCGAGGACCTCCTGGCTGAAGGTGAGCGCGCGGTTGCGCAGCTCGAGCGCCGCAGTGCGGCGCGCCACCAGCAGCGCGAGCGCGCCATTGAAGCCTTTAGGCTGGCGGCTCTCCTTCTCGGCGCGCTGGTTGAGCAGGCGGTTGTGGCGCATCAGCTGGCAGCGCTCGACGCCATGACGCACCGCCTGCAGCAGCTCATCGTCGTTCCACGGCTTGGTCAGGAAGCAGTAGACCTCGCCGGCGTTCACCGCCGCGCGGATCAGCTTGATGTCGATGTGCCCGCTGAACAGGATGCGGCTGGTGTCCGGGCTGCGCAGGCGCGCCTCGCGCAGCAGCTCGGCACCGCCCATGGCGGGCATGTGGTAATCGCTCAGCATCACCGCGGTGGTCGATTGGTCGAGCAGGGCGAGCGCCTCCTGGCCGCTGTTGGCGACCACCAGCTCGTAGGGCTCGAAGGCGAGCAGGCGGGTGAGCGAACGCAGGATGAGTGGCTCGTCGTCGACGATCAGCACGCGCTCGTTCACGGCGACGGCGCCCCCGCGCCCGGCTGCCAGCCGGCGAGCTGGACCTGGAAGCGCGCACCGCCCAGCTCGGGGCTCTGGTCGCAGCGGATGTCGCCGCCGTGGTTGCGCGCGATCTGCGCCGCGATCGCCAGGCCGAGGCCGGTGCCATTGCCCTTGGTGGTGAAGAAGGGGGCGAAGATCTGCGCGCGCAGCTCCACCGGCACCCCCGGCCCATCGTCCTCGATGCAGAGGTGGGTGCGGCCTTCGGCCTGGCTGGTGCCCACCACGATGGTGCCGCCGCTCTCGCCGAGCGCCTGCTGGGCATTGTGGATGAGGTTGATGATGAGCTGGATGATCTGCGAGCGCACCATCGGAATGGCGTCGCCGGCGTGCAGCGCCTCGCGCAGCTGGTAGCGGTGCTTGAACTGGTACGACAGCATGGTGAGGGCGCTGCGCACGCAGCCGTCGGGGATGCCCGGCTCGCAGCTGAGCGAGGTGCGGCACAGGGTCTTGAGGTCGTTGACCACATCCTTGAGGTGGTTGGCGCCGTGGCGGGTCTCCTCGATCAGCTCATGCAGGTCGCTGCGGATGAAGTCCCAGCGCGCCTGCTGCAGGCGCTCCCGCCAGCGCGCCCGCGCCGCCTCCTCCATCTCCTCGTCAGCCGCCGCGACGAGCTCGGCGAGGATCTGCGAATAGCGGCGCAACGTGTTGAGGTTGCTCGAAATGTAGCCGATGGGGTTGTTCAGCTCATGGGCGATGCCGGCAGTCAGTTCGCCGAGATTGCACATCTTGTCGCGGTGGATCGCCGAGGCGTCGAAGCTGCGGGCGTCCGCCCCGGATGGCTGTGCGCCGGCCGCCACGCTGCCCGCTCAGCCGATCTTCTTCAGGCTGACTTCCAGGCAGAATTTGCCGAAAGCGCTGGCGATGGACACCACCAGGCAGGGCACCGACTTGTTCTGCGCGGTGATGTAGCTGCGTCCGGTGACGATCTTGGGCAGGCCGATCTCGAACGTGTAGCCCTTCTGCATCAGGCGGTTCTTGGCATCGCCGGCGATGATGGTGGTGAGCTCGCCGAGGCCGTCGACCACCCTGGCGGTGATCGAGGTGATCTCCTCGCCGATGAACGTGCCCACCGTGCGCACCGTCACCTGCTCGGGGAAGTGGAGCACCACCGCGCCGGTGGCCTCGCCGCCCAGGCCGATGATGCCGCTCGCGCCGTAGACCGCCTCGCCTTCACCCGTGAGGAAGACGCGATCGCGGACCGGGGTCACCGCGCACATGGTCTGGAAGGTGTGGACGGTCGCTTCGATGAAGGGGTTGATGTAGTCGACATTTATGCCGCGGCTCATGGTCAATCCGGCTCGGAGGTAGGTGAGGGTACCCCAGGGGCAAACGCGCCGCAAGTGGTACGCCAAGGCACGTCACACCGCACGGCGGACGGGCGGACGGGCGGGACGGATTGCCCCGCCGGTGGACGCTGCCACGCTGCCGCCATGGGCTGTTACCAGCTGACAAAATTGAACTCTTTTGTTTTGTTTTGTTTTGTTTTCTTTTCATGTCATGAAGTTGATGAAATGGGCGCGACAGGTGGGGCTATCGAGGGCAACCGCCTACAGGTTGTTCCACTCCGGTATGCTACCAATTCCATCGCAGCAGCTTGATACGGACACGATTCTTGTTGATCCGCCGGTGAAGAGAGAGGCTCAGTACATGGTGTATGCTCGGGTCTCATCCTCTGATCAGAAGAAGGATCTCGACCAGCAGACAGCGCAGAAGGACCTAACCCAACGGCGCCATTGATTTTTACATGGGGCAATATAGACTCTATTTAGAGGTTATCGCAGGGGATCTCGCATCATGGCCTTTGCTGAGAAACACAAGCTTCCCGTGGTGGACACGGTTACTGAAATCGGCAGCGGACTCAACGGGAACCGCAAGCGGCTGCAAGCCGTCTTGAGCACCACTCCTCATCATATCCTCGTCGAGCACCGCGACCGCCTGTGTCGTTTCGGATGTGACTACC
>JAYVMM010000963.1:0-3840 GCA_043758975.1 Planctomycetota bacterium
CTGTCGCTGACCACCACCGCGATGATGTGCGCGCGCCTGCTGCGCTTCCGCCCACCGGAGCAGCGTTCGGCGTTCTACCGCCTCGGCGAACGCGGCTTCGACGCCCTGCGCGGGATGTACGATGCCACCCTGGCCATCGCCCTGGCGCATCCGCGCCTGACCATGCTCAGCCTGGCCGGCGCCATCGTCCTCAACGTCTACCTGTACAGTATCGTACCCAAGGGCCTCATTCCGCAGCAGGATACCGGGCGCATGATGGGCAGCATCCAGGCCGACCAGAGCATCTCCTTCCAGCTCATGAGCAGGAAGCTGATCTCCTTCATCGCGGTGGTGCAGGCCGACCCCGCGGTCGGCGGGGTGGTCGGCTTCACCGGCGGCAGCTCCACCAATTCGGGCTTCATATTCGCTTCGCTCAAGCCGCTGCGCGAGCGCGCGGTGACCTCCGACCAGGTCATCGAGCGCCTGCGCGAGAAGGTGGTGGTGCCGGGCGCCTCGATGTACTTCCAGTCCGGACAGGACCTGCGCTCGGGCGGACGCCAGGGCAACGCCCAGTACCAGTTCACCCTGCAGGCCGACGAGCTCAGCGAGCTCTACACCTGGACTCCGCGCATCGTCAAGGCGCTCAGCCTGCAGCCCGAGGTCGCCGATGTCAGCTCCGACCAGCAGGAGCAGGGCCTGGAGACCGACCTGGTCATCGACCGTGCCAGCGCGGCACGGCTGCGGCTGTCGGCGAGCGTGATCGACAACACCCTCTATGACGCCTTCGGCCAGCGCCAGGTCTCGACCATCTACAACCAGCTCAACCAGTACCACGTGGTGATGGAGGTGGCGCCGCAGTACTGGCAGGATCCCACCACCCTTGACGACCTCTACCTCAGCACCGCGGGCGGTGCGGTCAACGGCAGCCAGCAGACCAATGCCGCCGCCGGCACCGTGCTCGACCAAAAGGCCCAAAACGGCAGCCCGTCCAGCGCCAGCATCGCTAATGATGCGGCGCGTAACGCGCGCATGAACGCCCTCGCCAACACCACCCACGGAGCCACCTCGACCGGGGCCGCGATCAGCACCACGAGCGAGACCATGATCCCGCTCTCCGCCTTCTGCCACTTCGGCCCGGGCACCACCCCGCTCGCGGTCAATCACCAGGACCACTTCGTCGCTGCCACCATCACTTTCAACCAGCCGGAGGGCTATTCGCTGAGCGACGCCGAGGTCGCCATCGCCAAGGCCATGGCCAAGATCGGCGTGCCCGACTCCATCCACGGCAGTTTCCAGGGCACTGCGCGCACCTACCAGGACGCCAAGGGCACCAATGTCATCCTCATGCTCGCCGCCCTGCTCGCGGTCTACATCGTCCTCGGCATCCTCTATGAGAGCTTCGTCCACCCCATCACCATCCTCTCCACCCTGCCCTCGGCAGGCCTCGGCGCCCTGCTCGCGCTGCTGGGGGCGGGCGCCCAGCTCGATATTATCGCCACCATCGGCTTGCTCCTGCTCATCGGCATCGTCAAGAAGAACGCGATCATGATGATCGACGTCGCCGTCGACGCCGAACGCCGGCTGGACATGCCGCCGCGGGAGGCCATCCGCTACGCCTGCCTGCTGCGCTTCCGCCCGATCCTGATGACCACCATGGTGGCGCTGCTGAGCGCGGTACCGTTGGCGCTCGGGCACGGCGAGGGGGCGGAGCTGCGCCACCCGCTCGGCATCTCGATCGTCGGCGGATTGGTGGTCAGCCAGATCCTGACCCTCTACACCACCCCGGTGGTCTACCTCTACCTCGACCGCCTGCGCCCGCGGCGGCGACCGCGCCCGACCGCCGCACGCGGGGCGGCGGCGACGGCGACGGCGACCGTCAGCCGCGGCGGCGAGGCGATCGGCTAGAGCAGGGAACGGATGATCTCGACGTAGCCTTGCTGGTGCGGCGGCTTGAGCAGGAAGGTCTCGACGCCGAGGGCGCGGAAGCGCTGGCTGTCGGCGTGGTTGCGCGTGCTCATGAGGATGGCGCTGGCGATGTCGCGAAAGCGCGCGTTGGCCTTCAGCATCTCGAGGAAGGTACGCCCGTCGCAGCGCGGCAGGTCGAGATCGAGGAAGATCAGGCGCGGGCGCGGCTTGCCCACGAAGGGTCCGATCTGATTGAGGTAGAGCAGCGCATTGGAGGCACGGCTCAGGCTGTGCAGCTCGGCCATCACATTGCTGTCGGCGAAGGCCTGCGCGAAGGTGGTGCGATCGTCGGCATTGGCGTCGATGTGCAGGACATGGGGCAGGGCTTCTTGTACGGGAGCGCCAGGGTATGCCGCCGGGGCTCGGTGGCCAGTGCGGATGGGCCGCGTTTTTTGCTGCAAAGACTTACATTGCGGCGGCCTACAACTCTGCTGCCGATCGGTCGCAATGGCCATCCGACAGCTTCCGGAGGAGCCCGGTTCCCCGCCGCCTTGTGGCTTGGCTTTCCCGCACCTGGGCGAGGATGCCGCCATGGCCCAGAGGCCCCCGGGTCCGCGCAACGACAGTCCGGAGGCGGGCGAGATCACAACGATCTCCCCGCCTTCCGCCCAGCTCGCCCGGCAGCGCTCGACGTCGACCGCAGGGGACGAGAGCCACACCCGCATCCGGCCCTCGCGACCGCTCCCCGGACCGCCCGACATCCCCGGCTTCGACATCATCTCGCGCATCGGCGAAGGGGGCATGGGCACGGTCTACCTGGCCACCCACCGGGTGTTGCAGCGCCAGGTGGCGATCAAGGTGCTCAAGCGTGAGTTCGCCGAGGATCAGCTCTACGTCGAGCGCTTCCTGCGCGAGGCGCGGCTGGCGGCCAGCATCACCCACCCCAACGTGGTCACCGTCAGCGATGCGGGCCGGGCCGACGACTCCCTCTACATCGTGCTCGAATACGTCGCCGGCGGCGACCTCGGGACGCTGCTGAAGAAGCGCAAGCGCCTGTCCGAGCAGGATGCCCTGCGCACCATCGAGGCATGCGCCCTCGGCCTCGCCGCCATCCACAAGGCCGGCCTCATCCACCGCGACCTCAAGCCGGACAACATCCTCTTCGACGCCGAGGAGGTGCCCAAGATCGCCGACCTCGGCATCGCGCGCAGCATCGCCGGGGACGACCGCATGACCGGGACCGGCTGCACCCTGGGCACACCGCAGTTCATGCCCCCGGAGCAGGCGCGCGGGCTTGCCGACATCGATGCCCGCGCCGACCTCTACAGCCTGGGCGCGACGCTCTACGTACTGCTCACCGGCAAGCCGCCATTCACCGGCTCGACGCCCTATGAGACCGTGCACCACATCCTCTCCACCGACGCCCAGGACGTGCGCGTGAGCAACTCCCGGCTTTCACCCCAGGCGGCGGCCATCGTGCGCCGTTGCCTGATGAAGGACCGCACGCTGCGCTACGCCAGCGCCCTCGAAATGCATGCCGATCTCGTCGCCGCGCGCGCCGGGCTGCCGCTCCCGTCCGGGAGCGCCGCGGCGCCGAGCACTGCCACAGGCGAGAATCCGCTCGCGGCGCGCCTGGCGCGGTGGACGAGATGGCGCGATTGGACACGCGGCCAGACCGCCGGAGCGGGCGCGCTCGGCGCCGCGCTGGTGCTGGCGCTGGTGATGGCGCTGCTGCCCGCCCGCAGGGAGCCGCCGGTCGCGCCAGGCGTGCCTGCGGTGGCGCCGCCCCCGGCCCCGCAGGCGCTCTCGCGCGAGGAGCGCCTGGCGCGCGCGCGCGCCCAGAGCGAGTCCGCCAGCCCCGGCCTCGCGCTCAAGCGCTCGCTGCGCGGCACCGTGATCAGCATCGCCCTCGACAGCGTCGACAGTCTCGATCTGCGCTGTATGAAGGTCCTCAGC
>JAYVMM010000964.1:0-3351 GCA_043758975.1 Planctomycetota bacterium
TGCACCAGCTCGGTGGCGCCGGTGCCGATGCAATGGACGCCGAGCAGGCGGCGGTCGCGGCGGTCGAACAGCATTTTGAACATGCCGGAATCGTCGCCCAGGATGATGCCGCGCGAGATCTGGCTGTAGCGCGCCACTCCGCTCTCGTAGGGGATCTTGTTCTTGGTCAGCTCCTCCTCGGTGGCGCCAACGGTCGAGATCTCGGGGATGGAGTAGATGCCGATGGGGAAGTTCTTGCCCATCGCCTCGGCCTGATGGCCGAACATGCGGCAGGCGGCCAGGCGCCCCTGCTCGCTCGAGGTCGCGGCCAGGGCGGGGAAGCCGATGACGTCGCCGGCGGCGAAGATGCTCGGCACGCAGGTGCGGTAGTCGGCGTCAACGGTGATGCGACCGCGCTCGTCGGCGCTCAGCCCGGCGGCCTTGAGGTCGAGCCCCTCGGTGGCGCCGACCCGTCCGGCGGCATAGAGCACCACTTCGGCAGCGAGGTGCTTGCCGGACTCGAGCAGGATGAGCCCCTGGCGCTGGCGACCTTCGATGATCTCGATGCGCTCGACGGTCTCGCCGCCGCGGAAGATGACGTTCTTCTTGCGCATTTGGTGGATCAGCTCATCGGTGATCTCGTGGTCGAGGAACTCAAGCGGGCGCGGCCGGCGGTCGATGATGGTGACCTCGATGCCGAGGGCGGCGAACATGCTGGCGTACTCGATGCCGATCACCCCCGCCCCCACCACCGCGAGCGAGCGCGGCAGGGTCTTGAGGCCGAGCAGGCCGTCGGAGGTCATCAGGGTGGCGCCGTCGGTGGCGAGCCCCGGCGGGTCGGCAGGGCGCGTGCCCACCGCGAGCATGATGTAGTCGCCGCGCAGCACCGTGGTGGCGTGCGACTGCTCGACCTCGACGCGGTTGGCGTCGAGCAGCTTGGCCTGGCCGCGCAGCACCTCGACATCGTTGCGCCGCAGGTGGTCCTCGACCACCGCGGTCTCGCGCCCGATGACGTGCTGGACGTGGACCAGCAGCTGCTCCATGGTCGGGCGCACGCGCGCACGCGTATCGCCCTCCAGGCCGGGCTGGCCATAACAGCGCTGGACCGCCTCGCGGAAGGTCTTCGAGGGGATGGTGCCGGTCTCGATGCACACCCCGCCGATGCAGCGTTGGCGCTCGATCACCGCCACCTTCTTGCCGAGCTTGGCGGCCTGGATGGCGGCGCGCTGCCCGGCTGGGCCGCTGCCGATGCAAATGAGGTCGTAGTTCTGGGTGCAGTCGCGGCTCATGGTCCACCTTTCGTCGCTCGTTAGCACAGACGCCCCATCCTAATGCGTCCACGACGAAGGGACGAACAATTAGGGGGGAGGTGGATGTGAACCGCTTTCAGCTGGCGAGCAACTCCCCAACTGGTCGGCCATGCGGCGTCCACCTGGTCCGAAGCGGGCCAGTGCTTGAGGCCTGTCCGTCGTCCTAAGCGAAGGACGCAGAGACGCTTATCTGCAGGAGCGCGCCCGTTGGGCCGGCCCGGCGCAGTCCTGCGCAGGGCCCTATTTGCGCAGGCGGTTGATCTTGTAGCAGAGCATCGGGTGCTCGATCTTCTCACCCGCGCTGGAGACCAGCTTGGGGTTGACGTCGAGCTGGATGATGCGGTTGACCTTCAGCCCGCCGACCGTGAGCGAGGCCGAGAGGCCGTCCTTGGCCAGGCTGAGCTTGGCCACCGTGAGGTCGGTCTTGTCGAGCTCCGGGCTGCCGTATTGGTGGGTGTTGCCGTAGTACGAGCTCTTGAAGTGGTAATTGGCAGGGTCGGCTCCGGCAGCGGCGTCGACCGGCTTGGTGAAGGTGAGGTCGAAGCCGTCCTTGGTCAGCGACATGGTCTTGACCTCAAACGGCACCACCCCGGTGAAGGTGATGCGCTGCAGGCCCTCCGAGGGCGCGCCCCATCCGCGCAGGGTCTGCCCGGTGTAGAGCGAGGTGCCGTCGGGGCTGAACACCAGGCGGTTGTTGCCGGCGTGCAGACCATGGGTGACCACATGCACGCAGAAGCCCTGCATCACCCCATCGACCTCCTCGAGCCAGGCGCGGCATAGGCGTGCGCCGGCGACGTCACCGACGAAGAGCTGGCCGGTGAAGGGTCCGAATTTTCCGGCGGTGACATCGAACAGCGGCTCGCCCGGCGAGTTGTTCATGTAGCCTTCCGGGAACTCCACCGCTGCCGGGGTGCGCATCGCCTCGATCTTCTCCAGCGGCAGGTTGAGCGGATCGTTGTCGGCGCTGGCATGGAAGGAGGGATCCCACACCAGGCTGGAGGGATGGCCGTAGAAATGGTCCTTCTGCACGTGGTAGAGCGGCGAGGCGCCGCGCCAGTCGCCCTGGTTGTCGGTGGCGTAGAGCTTGCCGTCAGGGGCGACGGTGATGCCGTTGGCGGCGCGGAAGCCCTTGGCGAAAGGCTCGAACTTGCCCTGGGCGTCGATGTGCGCGACCCAGCCCTTCCACGATACCGAGGAGAAGTTGCGCCCGCGGCGCCCGATCGGCGAGTAGGTCCCGCGCACGTAGTTGAACACCGGTCCGTTGTGCGATGCGGTGCCGATGGCAATCCACCAGCCGCCTTTGCCGTCGGGGGCGATGGTGTTGGTCTCGTGGTAGTTGCCGCTCATGCCCCAGGCGTCGCAAATGGTCTCGTAGCTGTCGGCGATGCCGTCGCCGTGGGTGTCGCGGACGCGCGTCAGCTCCTCCATGGATGAGACGATCATCTCGCTCTTGCTCACCACCTGCAGGCCGCACAGGTTGTGCAGCAGGTCGTCGGAGAACGCTCTCCAGGGGAAGGCCGCGGGATCGGCGCTCGGCTTGGCCATGAGGATGCCGAAGCGGCGCATCGCCACCACGATCTCGCCTTCGCTGGTGAAGCCGAGGCCGCCGACCTCGGGCACGATGGTGGGCGGGAAGGCGATGGTCTCGACCTTGTAGCTCTCCGCCGCGCCGGCGGCGGGCAAGGCGAGCGCGAGGCAGGCGGCGGCGAGGCAAAGCGGATGGGAGGGTAGGGTGCGCATGGCGGTCTCAGTGCGCCGCGGGGGCGATGGTCAGGGTGAAGGCGGCGGCCTCGGCGGCGGTGAGGGTGATGGTGTCGCCGCTGCGCGTGCCCTTGTCGCAGCTGATCTGCTTGGCGAGGTCGCTGGCGAAGGCGTAGACCACGCCCTGGGCCGCGCCGGTCACGCCGGTATGCAGCAGCGCCTTGCCCGGGACATCGCCGGGCTCGATGCGCAGCTCGATTTCGGCGGGGCCGACCGCGTAGCGCAGCTGCGGTACGCCCTTGATCTTGCGATAGCCGCGGAAGGCCGGCGCCGCGGCACTGATGCCGGGCAGGCTCATCGG
>JAYVMM010000965.1:0-4325 GCA_043758975.1 Planctomycetota bacterium
AGTCGCAGCAGCTACGGGGGCCGCCGGGGCCGCCGGGGCGGGCGAGGCTGCAGTGGGCAACGAATCGGGAGTTGTCGGGCGTACCCATTTCGCGGTGCCCACCTTCGGCGTGCCCTTCGCCGGGCTGTCGAGGAAGGTCGGCGGGGTCTGGTGGTTCGCCACCTGCTGGGCCGCGGCGACGGGTCCTGGACGCTTCCAGCTCGAGGACCCCTTCGCGGCTGGCGGGGCCGCGCTGGCGGGCAGCGCGAGGATGCGCTCCAGGCTCGCCGCCAGCTCGCTGGCATTCGCTGGTCGTTGGGCGGGATCGCGGCTCAGGCAGCGCATGATGAGGTCATTGAGCGGTTGAGGCAGGTCTGGGACCAGGGTCGCAGGAGGCGGAGCGCTCGAAGTCAGGACGCGCGACATGATCTCATAGGCGGTCTTGCCATCAAAAGGATGCTGGCCGGTGACCATGGTGTAGAAGCTCGCACCCAAGCCGTAGATGTCCGAGCGCTGGGTGGCGTTCTTCCCGTCTTTGACCTGCTCGGGCGGCATGTACGACGGCGAGCCGAGGGGCTTGCCTTCCAGGGTCAGGCCATTGCCGCCATTGTCGCCATCGATCTGCTTGGCGAGCCCGAGGTCGGCAAGCTTGGCGATGCGGCGACCCGGGACATCCTGGCTGATCAGGATGTTGGCCGGCTTGATGTCGCGAGGGATGATATCCATGCCAGCATGAGCTCCAGCGCCTGGCACAGCTGGAGGGCCAGGTCGCAAGCCTCGCGCCAGGGCAGCCGCCCCTCCTCCTCGACCAGGCTGGCGAGGGTGCCGCCTCCGACCAGCTCCATGATCTGGAAGTGGACGCCGCGATCGAATCCGCAATCGTAGACATGGACGACGTTGAGATGGTTGATCTGCGCGGCGAGCTGGGATTCGCGCTGGAAGCGTGAGACCAGGATCTGGTTGGCGCCCGCCTTGGCGCCCGCCTTGGCGCCCAGCATCTTGATCGCAACCCGCCTGCCGACCGAGAGCTGGTCGGCGGCATAGACCAGGCCGATGCCGCCCGCCCCGAGGCGGTACGAGAGCCGGCAGTTGCCGAGCTTCTTTCCCACCAACGGATCCGGCTTGGTGGTGTCGCGGGAGAGGATGTTCACCAGCGCGCCGCAATGCGCGCACGGCTTGCGCTTCCCCACCTGGTGCACCGGCACCGGGAACTCGTGGCGGCAGACCTGGCAGCACTGGAGAAGGTCGGTCGAGGTGACGCTGTTCGCCGCTTCTGCGGGGGTCGCGTCGGGGGCACGATGAACGCTGGTCGGGACGTTGGTCATGTCATCGGACCCGGTTGCCCGGCAACGGCGACGGAACCATCCCCGGTCGGTCCCCGGGATGGGGAGCCGCTCCAGGGCGTACTACCGCAAACGGTTGGTTTGGAGATAAGCCGCTTCATCGTGGCGGCACTCTAGCTGCTCGCCTCGCACAATGAAATGAGATCATGTGCAACACCATGCGGCCTTACGCGTGTGTCAGCCGCTTGATGCGGCCTGCCACCCGGAGGGCATGGCTAATGGGCAAGGATTCGGCCACGGATGAGCTGTGGCGATCATTTGGGGCTGAGAGCTCCGATGTGCTGGTCGTTCCAGGTGAAGGGGTCGTCGCGAACAGGCAGCTGGCGCAACGTCGCAAATGAGTTCCGCGCGGCCTGGAGCTGCCCGACCCAGTCTCCCAGGGGAAGGAGATATTCGCGGAGCATCAGGTATTCCATGCCCACCGTGCGATCGGGAAGGTGGTCCTTCACGTCGTCCAGGTCGTGCAGGAAGGTTCGGCCATTCGCCCGCAGGACGCGCGGATGCCAGCTCTTGTACCAGGTGCCGATGGTGTCCGTCAGGGTTGCATCGCGGTCATGGAGGATCTGCTGCGCGACCGCGAGCGCCTGGTCCAGTTCGGCCACGACCTGCGCGGGATCATTGCCATTGGCCGCCTTCTGAGCTGCCGCAATCGATGTGTTCATGCGCCCGAGGCCCAGGACGAGGTCGAGGTTCTGGCGGCAGAGGGCGGCGACCGAGAGCAGGACTTCGAGATTGTAGCGGTTGAATTCGACGCCGAGGAGATTCTCGCGCACCAGCGCGCACAACTCGTCATTCTCCGTGCGGTATTTCGCCGCCAGCTCCAGCCGCCGTGCGTTGACCAGCGACCACTCCGCATCCACCTTCATATCGAGTGTCTGCGGGATGATTGGCAGTGGCAGCGTTTCGTCGTGCGCATCATGCCGCGCAGGAAAGATGCTATGCGAGCTTCCCCAGATCCCCTTGCGCGACTTTGAAGGCATGCGCTCCCAGCTATCAGACCAGAATTGCGCCTGGGTGCTCAGCAGCTGGTAGATGCGGTCCATATGCCGCGACGACGGACCGTAGAACAACCGGTAGAAATCGGCGCTCACGCCGTGAGCGTCGGTGCCGACCGGATTCCATGCCGCCGCGGCGATGGTCGCATAGCCAAGCCAGAAGGTTTCCGGATGCAGCCCGCTGTCAGCCCAGCCTGCAACGACCGCGCCTAATAGGTCCGCGTTGCGGCGCGCCGAATCCGTCTGGATCGCGGCGATCGCTCCGGCCACCCGCGGAGCATCATTGGGGGGTCGGTGCAGCAATTGGTCTGCCGGCGCTCCGGCATAATCGGGAAAGAGCCGTTCTTCGCCCTCGGTGGACACGAAGAACATTTGGCGGTTACCATGCGCCTTGAACGTCGCATCGAACTCGGGATCAGTGCTGCCGCTCACCAGAAAATCCGGGAATGCCGTCACGTCAGCCGGTGTCGTTGGATACTCGCCCCAGAACACCACCGTGCGACCGCGTTCGTGAAGATACCCACCGGCCTTGTGCATGAACTCCCCCAGCACCTTGCCGGGGCTGCCCAGTTCCTTCGTCCTGGTCGCTTCTGGATGCTTGGGATCGGCAGACAGGCCGACGTAGTACGCCTCGTCCGTCGAGAGGAAGAAATACCGTCCACCCTTGTTCGCATCGATGAGATCCTGGCACATCCCGCATAGCAGGGCGCGGCTCTGCGGATTCGCCACGTTAAGCTCGTAGTTGCTGTCCGCGAACGCGCGCAGCCCCGCGTATTCCGGATGTTTGAGGATGAAGGCGATGTGCGCGGGCGCATCGAGGTAAGGGATGACCTGCACGTGATAGCGCAGGCCGTAATCGGTCAGCGCCTGGTATTCCTCGGGACTTAGCGCATACGGTTCGACCACAGCGGGCGCGCTTGCGTATTGGAAATGCCCGTCCAGCTTGAGCACGAAACCATTGATCTTGAAGTAGGCGGCGGTGCGGATCGCGTGCTTCAGCGCAGCGAAGCGTTCAAGGTGGTGGGCATCATCCCAGTACAGGCAGCGCAACTGCAGATCCGGCCAGTCCGTGAGCTCACCCGCCGGCAGCCAGAGGCTGCCATTGCGCTGCTTGATCAGTTGGGCGAGCGTTTCGACGCCATAGAAGAGTCCTGCCTCGGCATTCGCCGTGATGCGGATGTTCTGCTCGCCTAGGTCGATGTGGTAGGCTTCCTTGGCGAGAACGTCCCGGTCGCGATCTTGCGCCGGGCCTAGGGCCACGGCATCGGCACGGATAACCAGCTCGATGGTCTTCGTCGCGTCCTGACCGGCAGGGGACAGGCGCAGTCCATGGCGGGAGGCCAGTTCGTCGGTCAAGGTCTCGATCGCGATGTCAGTCGCCGGAATTCCTGGCGCCACCTGTACATGCCAGGCAGTGCTGATGGTGAACTCGCTACCGCTGAAGGTCATCCGCTGTGGCGCAGGCAGCACCGCATAGCCGGCCTCCGCCAGGGGTGTCGCGGTGGCGGCATGGGCGGCACCGGTGCTGGCCAGGATCTGCGCCAGCGCACAGATAAGCGCGTTCAGGGAGGCGTGGCGGGAGGGAAGGACGGTCGTCATGCGGCGGGTCGCTTTCCGATGATGCGCTGGTTTTAATCGACGGCTCGCAGTCGGTCTGGGTGAACAAAGCCCTCAAACCCGAGGTTATGTCTCGCTGGGATCTCGACGGCCAAGCGGTTGCGCAGTAGCGAATGGGTGATCTGGGCTCACCACGAGCTTGGGGATGCGATGTACTCGCGGTTGGAATCCCCGACCGGCAGTCATGAAAGGCGTTCACGACCGCGAAGTCCGCCGTCGGGCCAAATCTCAGTTGCCGTCTTGTGCCCAAGCCCCTTGTCCTGCTTCTTGAGGTAGAACGACAGTGGACGCGGAACGATCCTGCCAGCCCGACTCCGCGCCGGGTAATCGAAGATGATCTTGCGGGCGGAGACGAGGATTCGGAACTCATCGTCGGGCTTCACTCCTGCCT
>JAYVMM010000966.1:0-8669 GCA_043758975.1 Planctomycetota bacterium
TCGCGCTGAAGACCTCATCCATTCCGGCAATCACCTCAGGATGCAGTTCCACCTCGCGCTGGCGCCTACGCAGCGCGGCGAAGGCGACATTGCGCGCGATCACCCGCAGCCAGGCCGGGAAGGACTCCTGCTTGCGCAGGCTACTGAGCTTACGGAAGCCGATGATGAAGGCCTCCTGGCAGACGTCCTCGGCGAGGGCATGGTCCTGCACCAGCGCGCAGACGTAGGACAGCAGCATGGCCTCATGCTCGCGGACCAGGATCTCATAGATGTCGATTTCATCCATGCTGCCATAAGATGGGCCGCTATCGGTTTTATGACCAACTTTTTCCCGGCCCGCTTCCCGGCCCGGGCCCCGACGTGGTCGCGCCGGCCTATCTGCCCTACCCCTATGCGCTTAGCGCCGTGAGGCAGGCGGGTGCGCGGCAGCTGGCGAGCACCAGGGTCACCGCCAGCACCCCATCGGCGAGCAGGTGGTGGAGATTGGCGCCCCAGGTGAGGTAGTAACCGAGGATCGGCTCGGTGTGCGCCGCTCCGGGTCCGCCGGAGAGCGCCCCGCTCGCCGGGGCGATCACGGTGATCTGCAGGCCCTGATCGCGGTTGCGCACCGCAATCGCCTGACGCTTTTCCGCGAGCTCGCGCAGCGCAGCGAGCAGGCGCTGGCAACCCGCGCCGGCGAGCCCCGCGCCCGCGAACAGGGCGAGCGCATCAACGCGCGCGACCAGCGCGGCGAGGGCGGCAGGCGGCGCGGCCGCCACCGCCTTGCCGTCCAGGCGCCCGCTGAGCGCGGCGGCGATGCGCGCCTCCGCCTCGATGATCGCCGCATCGTAGTGGCCGAGCAGATAGAGCCGCAGCGCGGCGGCGAGGTAGGACGCCATCGCCGGCAGGGCGAACGAGTGCTCGTCCAGGCCACATCCCTCCACCAGGCGGACGGAGAGCTGGGCGCGCAGCAGAGCGGCGCGATTGGCCACCTCCTCGCGGCTTGCCTGCAGGGCGGCAATGGGGTCGCCCAGGAGCTCATCGTAGATGGTCAGCAGGCTCATGGTCTATCAGCCTGGGCCGCGATCCACGGCGGCATGGCGAAGGAGCCCCGCGGCAGGCCGCGGGTGACCTCGCCGACCAGGGTGTAGAAGGGATCGTAGTCGCGGAAGAAATTGCCGATCAGAAGGTCGGAAATGTCCACCCGCGAGGCAGGATCGCGCTTGATCAGCTGGCTGAAGGTGAAATCCGGGGCGTAGTAGGCGTAGACCAGCGCGCGGATGGCGCTGACCCCGGCGGCCACCGTCGCCCCATAGTCGGCGTAGCGCTCGCCCGAGACATCGCCCGCGATCAGCGCCTGCTCCACCGCCTCCGCCGCCAGCTCGCCCATGCGCAGAGCCAGGTAGACGCCGGAGGAGAAGATCGGGTCGAGGAACGACAGCGCATCGCCGGCCAGGACCAGGCCAGCGCGGGCGCAATGGCGGGAGCGGTAGGAATACTCGTTGGTCGCTCGGTACTCGTCGCAGCGGCTGCCGCGCTCGAGGTGGCGGGTCATCCACGGGCAGGATTGGACCGCGGCCTGGAAGCTGTGCGCCAGCGCCTCCTGCCCGGCGGCCTGGCCGCCGCGGAACAGCCACTCGCGGCGGTGCACCACCCCGACGCTGATGCGGTCGTCATGCAGCGGGATGTACCAGAACCAACCGCCGCCGGGGACCGCCGCGACGGTGGTCGCACCGGCGTCGATGCCGGGGTCGCGCAGCGCGCCCTTGAAATAGGTCCACAACGCGAAGCGGTTGAGCTCCTCGTCGAGCACTCGCCAGGCGAACTGCTTAGGCGCGAGCGCCTCGCGCCCGGAGGCGTCGATGGTCATGGTGGCATGGACCTCGCGCCGCGCGCCGTCCGCCGCGCGCACGCGCACCCCGCACACCGCGCCCCGGCCATCGAGCAGCAACTCCTCGACCGCGCAGTCCTCGACCACCTCCACCCCCTTGTCGCGGGCGTTGTCGAGCAGCATCTTGTCGAAATCGCCTCGCACCACCTGCCACGCCACCGCCGCAGGGTGGTAGAGGTGCTCGAAGAAGTAGAAGGGCCTGGTCTCGGCGCCCGAGATGCCGACGAACTGCACGCTGAATTTCTTGATGCAGGCCGAGCGCTGCATGCGCTCGGCCACGCCGAGGCGCTCGAGGGCGTAGTAGCAGAAGGGGATCAGCGATTCGCCGATGTGGTAGCGCGGATGGCGCTGGCGCTCGAACAGGAGCACGCGCCGCCCGCGCATGGCGAGCTGCGCGGCGCTGGTCGAACCCGCCGGCCCGCCGCCCACCACGATGACCTCTGGATCCTGTGCCTTGGCCATGGCAGCAGCAGCCTCCCCCCGCTCCGCCGCCCGGCAAGGGGGAGGTCGGCGAACCGCCATTGCCGAGGCGTCCGCCCGCCCCATCCTGCTGCGCCATGACCTGCTGCGTGTTCGGACCAGGACTGGTCGGCAGCTTCCTCGGCGCGGCCGCGGGGAGCGCCTTGGCCATCGCGGGCCCCAGCGGTGCGGTGCGCGCGCACAGCATCGCCCTCGCCGGGCAGCGCATCGCCTGGCAGCCCCGCCTGGTCCGCCTCGAGGAGGTCACCTCCGAACTGGCTGCCGGCCTGCCGCTGCTGGTCGCCGCACGCGTGCATCAGACGCCGTGGGAGCTCCTGCCCGCGGCGGCGCGCGCGGCCCAGAACGGCCTCGGCCAACCGCGTGCGGTGGTGACCTGCTTCTTCGCCGTCGATCGCGCCGCCGATGGCGTGCTCTCCGCCACCGGTCCCGCCCCGCGGGTGGTGGTGAGCACCGCGGATGGCGGCTGGGCGGCGGTGTTCGCGGCCTGGCAGGCGCGCGGACTCTCGGTCGAGGAGTGCGCCGATCCCCGCCCGGCGCAGTGGGAGAAGACGGTGCTCAACGCCACCGTCGGACCGCTCTGCCTGGCCACCGGCCTGAGCATGGGGGCCGTGTGGGCCGACCTCCCCTTGCGCCGGCTGGTGCTCGATGCCACCGCCGAGGGCGACGAGTTGGCCCGCAGCTGCGGCGTAGCCTCTACCCCAGGAATGGTCGAGCGCGCCCAGACCTTCTTCGCCCAGGTGGGCGCGCACCGCCCATCCCTGCTCTCCGATCCTGGCGAACTGCCGTGGGTGCTGGGCAGCCTGCTCGACCACGCGCAGCGCTGCCAGCGCGCCGTGCCGCACCTCCAGCGCATCGCCGACCTAGTCGCCGCCAAGCTCGGCCGGAAGCTGGCGCAGCCGGCCTCGGCCGCCCGCGGTCCGCGGCCATGAAATGCGCTTGAGCCAACGCCATCCGGCGCAAACTCTCCGGCCCGATGCCCGCCACTGCCGACCCTCTGCGCCTCCCTGCCTTGCCCCTGGCGATCACCGGCCTGGGCTGCATCGCCGCCCCTGGCGCTGGCATCGAGGCCCAGCGCCAGGCGCTCGAGCGCGGCGCGAGCGGGCTGGCGGCTTTGAGCGATGGCACGCTGCCGCTCGCCGAGCGCCTGCCGGTGGGGCGCGTGCGCACGCCGCTGCCGCCGCTGCCGGGCCGGACCATGGCCCTGGCCCTGGCCGCCGCCCGCGAAGCGCTCGCGCATGCCAACCTGCCGCCCTCCGCCCGCGGCGAGATGGCGGTGATCGTCGGCTCCTGCACCGGTGGCATGCCCGAGAGCGAGCACGCCTTTCTCAGCCATGGCCCGGCGGCGATCGAGCCGTGCTATCGGCGCCAGCACCCCCACCGCGTCACCCAGGCGGTGGCGCGCCTGCTCGGCCTGGGCGGCATCCAGAGCACCCATGCGTTGGCCTGCGCCTCGGCGGCGGCGGCGATCATCGAGGCGGTCGAGCTGGTGCGCAGCGGGAGCTGCCCGGTCGCGCTGGCGATCGGCTGCGACGCCCTGACCAGGGTGACCATGGCCGGCTTCACCAGCCTGCAGCTGATCGATCCCCAGGGCTGCCGCCCGCTGGTCGCCGAACGCGCCGGCATGAGTCTGGGCGAAGCGGCGGCGGCCCTGATCATCGAATCGCCTGAGCACGCCCGGCGGCGCGGCGCCGGGGTGGTCGCTAGCCTCCTCGGCTGGGGCCTGAGCGCCGACGCCTACCACCTCACCAGCCCCGATCCCGCCGGCACCCACCTGCGCCGGGCCATCACCGACTGCCTGGCCGATGCCGGGGTCAGCACGCGCGACATCGGCTACGTCAACGCGCACGGCACCGGGACGCGCGACAACGACCAGTGCGAGAGCGCCGTGCTCGCCTCGCTGTTCGGCGCGGTGCCGACGGCGTCGAGCAAGCGCACCTTCGGCCACACCATGGGCGCCGCCGCCGCGGTCGAGGCGATGGCCTGCTGCCTGGCGCTGCGCGACGGGCGGCTGTGGGCGAGCGCCGGTGCGGCTGGAGGTCAGCCGCTCGCCGGCATCGAGGTGCTCACCGCCAGCCGCAGCGCGCACCCCGGCGTGGTCTGCTCCACCACTCTCGCCTTCGGCGGCGTCAACGCCTGCCTGGCCTTCGCCGGAGGTGAGCGATGCGCATGAGCCGCTTCGCCGCCCTCCAGCGCGCGCCCGAGCCGCCGCCGTGGCCGGAGTGGGTTCCGGCAGGGCAACGGCGGCGGCAGGATCCGCTCACCCGCCAGGCCAGCGCCGCGGTCGCCGGCCTGCTCGTGCCCGGCGAGCGCCTCCCGCCTGGAACCGCGGTGGTGGTCTCGACCAGCTACGGCGCGGTCGATTCGACCTGGCGCTTCGTCTCCGGCATCGGCGAATTCGGCGATGCCGGCGCCAGCCCGACCCCCTTCACCACCTCGGTGCACAACTCCTGCGCCGGCGCGCTCGGCGAATTGCTCGGCCTGCATGGCCCGGCGACCACCCTCAGCCAAGGCTCGACCGGGGGCATCGCCGCCCTGCGCTGGGCCGCTCTCATGCTCGCGGCCGGACGCGCGCCGGCGGTGCTGGTGGTGGCGGCGGACCGCCACAACCAATGGAGCAGCGACATGGTGACCGCGCTCAGCGGCAGCCGATGGCCGGTCAGCGACGGCGCCGCCGTCGCGCTCATCGAAGCGGGCGCGGGCACCGGGCGCGAACTGCGCCTGGGCTGCCATCCCGCGCCCCGGGTGCTCGACGGCGGCGCCCAGCTGGCTGGCGATGAGGAGCTGCTGGCGGGGCGCGCCGCCGGGCTGGCCAGGCTGGTGGCGCCGGAGCTACTCGCCGGCTGGTGGCCATGCTGCATGCTCGCCGCCCTGCCCTGGCGGCAGGAGGGTGCACTGCAGCTGCGCGAGGCCGAGGCCGGCTTGTGCTGCGAGGCCTGGCTCGGGCCGCTGAACGATCCCGAGAGCGCCGGCCCCCTCGCCGCCTGTGGCGCGCTTCCCATCCCTCCTTAGCGTGCCCAGGGGGACCGTCCATGACCACCCGTGCTGCCACCCCGCTCCGGCTCATCGCCCTGTTCACGCTGCTGGGCTTCCCCTGCGCGCGCGCGGCGGCGGAGGATCCCGCGCCGCGCCCGCTATTCACCCTCGAGCGCCTCGAGGAGGCGGGCCGCCATTTCAAGACCTTGCGCGTTTCCTTCGTCCAGGAGAAGCACCTCGCCATCCTCGACGAGCCGGTGGTCAACCGCGGCGTGCTCGAGATCAACCGGCCGCTGGGGGCGGTGCGCTGGGAGTTCACCGGGCGCTCGGTGCTGCTGTTTAAGGACGGCAAGCTGCGGCGCTTCGGCGCCGAGGGCAAGGAGGAGAGCGTCGCCGGTGGCAAGGACCCCAGCATCCAGTCGATGGCCAGCCAAATGCGCTCGTTCCTCGACGGCAAATGGGGCGCCATGAAGGACATCTTCGCCATCACCCCCGATTCCGGCGGCATCCCCGAGCTGACCTTCACCCCGCTCTCGCCCGACCTGAAGAAATACCTCACCAAGCTGGTGATCCGCTTCCGCGACGACCTCAGCGCACCGCAGAGCATGCTGATGGTGGCCGCGGGCGACGACCGCACCGAATACCGCTATGATGTGCCGGAGATCGATGTTGACATCCCCGCTGCGCGCTTCTCCGGCCCCTGACCGTGCCCGGGCCGCTCCACCTCAGGCGCGTAGACGGTGCGCGCGGGGCGCGAGGCCGGGATTACCACCTGCCAGCGCGGGAGCTCTGAGGTGAGCGCCTCCGTGCCAACTCCGGGAATGCCGCGCAAGCGTCGCTGGCAATGGCTGGCCTGGGCGCTGGGGGCGGCGATCCTCGCCCTGGTCGCCACCCGCGCGCACTTCACCAGCGATCTCCAGGCCCTGCTCCCCGACAACGACGAGGAGCTCAACCGCATCCTGGTCTTCCTCAACGGCCACAGCGCCTCGCACATGATCGCGATCGAGGCCTGGGGCGAGGGCGCTTCGCCCGACCAGGTGCGCGATTGCCTGGTCGAACTGCCGCGCTCGCTGGGCGAGGTCGGCGCGCACATGCTGCCCCAGCCCAGCCCGGGGGCGATGGTCCACCTGGTCGAGATGCTCGAATCCCACCTGCCGGTGCTGATCACCGCCGACCAGCTCAATGAGGTCGGCAAGCGCATGGAACCGGCGGCCCTGCGCTCCTACCTCGCGGGCCTGAAGGAGCGCGCCACCCGCCCCGAGGACACCTTCACCGCCACCGCCTCGCGCATGGACGTCCTGGCGGTGGCCGGGTCAGCAATGCAGGCCCTGACCAACCAGGTCGCGGGCACCGGCTTCGCCGATGGGGTGGTCAGCCATCCCGATGGCCAGCACTTCCTGCTGCCGATGGATGTCGCCTTCGACCCCGGCAGCGTCTACCAGACGGCCAAGCTGATGCGCACCCTCGACCTCGCCGCCGCCAGCGCGCGCGCCAAGGGCATCCACCTCGAGGTGATCGGCGCCTACCGCCATTTCAATGACAACATGACCAGCCTGTCAAAGGACTTCGCCTCCACCATCCCGCTCGGCATCGCCCTCATCATCTCCCTGCTCTATTCGCTGACGCGCTCCTGGCGCGCGGTGGTGGCGATGCACCTGCCCGCCCTGCTCGGGGTCGCCGGCGCGGTCGCGACCCTGGCGCTGGTCGGCGGCAATGTGCCACTGCCGCTGATCGGCTTCGCCGCCACCCTGCTCGGGGTGGCGGTCGACTACGGCATCCAAATGACCGCCGCCCTGCGCTCCGGTGAGCATCGCCACATCCACGCCCCGCTCTTGCGCAGCTGCCTGATCTCGGCCTGCGCCTTCGCCGCCCTGGTGCCCAGCCCAGTGCCAGCGCTGCACGCCCTCGGCATCATGGTGGTGGGCGGCCTGGCGGTGGCCTACCTGTCGGCGCGCTGGCTGCTGCCGGCGGTGGTGGGCTTCGCGCCGCGGGCCGACCCCTGGCGCAGCGTCACCCTGCCGGTGCTCGCCTGGTGCGAAGGCCGGGCGCTGCGCAACGTGCTGGTGGCCCTCCTGCTGACCCTGGCCTGCGCGCCCGGCCTGCTCTCTCTGCGCATGATCGACGACGTCCAGAAGATGGACGGCAGCCTGCCGGCCACGCGCAATGCGCTCAACGCCTTCATGGAGCGCTGGGGCACCCTGGAATCCTCGAATTTCATCGTCGCTTCGCTCGACCGCCTCGACCCCGCGCTCGACCAGGTGGCGGCGGCGCGCCTCCGCCTCGGGTTCGCGCCCTCGAGCGTCGAGCAGTTCCTGCCCAGCACCGCCGAGCAGGAGCGCCGCATCGCCGCCTGGAACCGCTTCTGGGGCGAGCGCGGCCAGGCCTTCCGCCTCGATTTCGCCGCCGCCTGCGCCGAGCTCAAGCTACGGGTACAGGCCTTCTCGGCCAGCCTCGAACGCTACCAGCCGGTCAGCGATGCGCCGCGCATCACCCAGGAGGATTGGCGCGATACCCCGCTGGAGATCCTGCTCGGCAAGCTGGTGACCCACCACGGGGCGCTCTGGCAGGTGTCCTCGCCGGTCGACCTGATCGACAAGCAGGCGATCGCTGCGTTGCCGCAGCGCGTCACCGAGCTCGGCAACAAGGAGGTGTGGGCGGCGACCCGCCGGCATTTCGCCGACCGCCTGGTTGCGGTGCTCAAAGGCGACCTGGGCAAGCGCGCGCTCACCATCTCGGCTGCCATCTTCCTCGCGGTCGCACTGCTGGTGCGCCGCGTCCGACCGAGCCTGGCCATGCTGCTGCCGCCCGCGGTGGCCCTGGTCTGGACCTTCGGCCTGCTCGGCTGGCTGGGCGAGGAACTCACCCCCTTTACCGTCCTGGTGGGCGCCTTCGTCGGCGGCATCGGCATCGACTGCGCCGTCTTCCTCGCCCAGCCCGAGGACCGCGAACGCCTGATCTCCCCGGTCATCGCCTGCATCGCCACCGCGATCTGCGGCACCGGCGCCATGCTCGTCGCTCACCACCCGCTGCTCGCCGGCGTCGGGCAGACCCTGACCATCGGCATGAGCACCTGCTTGATCGCCTGCCTGCTACTGACGCCGGTGATCGCCGGCGGGCGCACCACGAGCGGCCCGCCACGCGTACCCGCACCGCCCCCGGCGCCTCAACCCTGAACGTCGCTGCCGCTGCCACCGCTCGCAGCGGGTGGCGGCGGAACCTCGCCCGGGCGGCGGACCTTGCCACTCGCCGTCATCGCCAGCTGTTCGACCACGCTGAAACGGGCCGGGCGCTTGAGCGGGGCGAGCCGCTCGGCGCACCATTCCTGCAGCGCGGTGATGGTCTCCTC
>JAYVMM010000967.1:0-1623 GCA_043758975.1 Planctomycetota bacterium
CGCCCTCGAGATCGCGCTTGACCAGCTCGGCGATGAAGGTGTTGCCCATGCCGATGTAATCGCTGCCCGGCGAGTAGAAGGGGTCGAGGAAGGCGCCGGCTTCCCCGGCGAGCGCCCAGCGTTCGGGCGAGTAGACCTGGCGGCAGCTGTAGGAGAAATCACGCAGGCCGAGGAAGTCCTGCAGCTGGCCCTCACGCCCGGCCAGGTGCTGCGCGCATTGCGGCTCGTGCTGCGCCAGCCAGGCCAGCGCCTTGTCGTAGGAGGACATGCTGGCGAAGGGATGCAGCTTGCCGTCGGCGACGATGCCGACGCTGTGGCTGCCCGATCCCAGTGGGATGAACCACACCCAGTAGCCGGGGCCCATGAAATGGACAGTGGACAGCCAGCGCTGGCCGAGGTCGTTGTTCTGCGCCTGCCAGGCAGGGTCGCTGCTCCACTGGTCGATCTTGATGTGGCGGTCGTAGCGCCACCACACCGCGTTGGCCTGGTGGCCGCACTTCTTGGCCAGCTGCAGCTTGCGCTTGAGCAGGCCCGCGCGACCGCTGGCATCCACCACCCAGCGTCCGACCGCCGAGCGGGCCTCGCCGCCCGCCATGAAGTCGACCCGGTGATCGGCGTCCGCCTGCGCGGCGAGGTCGATCGCGGTCACGCTGGCGGGATTGGCGAAGGCCACACCGCGCGCCACCGCCTCGCTGGCGAGGTAGTTCTCGAAGCGCCCGCGGTCGATCTGGAAGCTGCGGGTGGGGAAGAAGACGTTGCCGCCCAGCTCGGTGCGGGTGGTGAGGTCGCGCTTGTCGCCGCCTGAGAAGAAGTAGCGCAGGCCGAGCTTGGGCAGCTGGCTCTGCTCGAAGTGCGGCAGCAGACCGAGGAAGGAGGTGAAGTAGCCGGCCCCGATCTCGACCGACGATTCGCCGACTTTGTGCGCCGCCTCGTCGACCGGATGAGCCTTGCGCTCGATCACCAGCACGCTGGTGGAGGGGCGCTCCTGCTTGAGGTGCAGGGCGAGGGTGAGGCCGGCGAGGCCGCCGCCGAGGATGATAACATCGTACCGGGGGGTGGTGTTCATAGGTGGCGCAGGGTGGCGCAGGGTGGCGCGGGGTGGCGCAGGGTGGCGCAGGGTGGCGGTCCGCGGGTCACGGAGCTGCGACCGGCGCGCTCTCCGGAAGAGCCGCCACCATAGTCGCCCCATGCCGCCGCGCCAGCGCTCCCGGACGGTGCCCCGCCCGGCGGCTGGCGCTTTGCCTGGCGCGCCCAGCGCCCCACGCTAGGACCAGACCGACGGATGGAGATATCGATCCTGTGGGCATCAACCAGCAGTGCGGTCCCGCCGACATCTTCGCCGCCATCCTCGACCGCCTGATCCGCGACCAGGGCGGAGCGGGCAACCTCGGCCAGCTGCGCGTGCGCTTCGCGCACCCGATCAGTGATCCCGCCGCCCTCGCGCGCGCCTGGCAGCGCCTCGGCAGCCAGGCCTGGCCGCTGGGCGCGCAGCTGCACCACGGTCTGCGCGGCATGCGCCTGGCCATGCGCGGCCCGGCGGCCCTCGCCCTCGAGCGCGTGCAGAGTCTCGCGCTCTGCGCCGACGAGCATCTCGCGCACGGCACCGGCGCGGTGAATGCGCGC
>JAYVMM010000968.1:0-7986 GCA_043758975.1 Planctomycetota bacterium
ACGGCGGCGTCCTCGCTGAGCGCGAGCACGCGGTTGAGCGGGTTGGTGCCCGGGCTGGTGAAGGAGATGTCGAGGATGGGGTGGAGCGGCTCCGCTGCGTCCTCGACCCAGCGGCTGACCAGCTGGGCATAGGGCGCGAAGCCGGTGATGCGGAAGTCGACCCCGGCATAGCTGCCGGCCTTGAGGTCGAGCGCTGTCCCGCCCTGGACATGGGTGCCGTGATCATGGTAGCGCGGCAGGCCGGGCAGGGGGAAATGGGCGACCGTCGGCCCGCTGACCTCGCGCAGCGGCTGGTTTACGGTGTCCTCCTCGGTGGCGGCGTTGCGCACCCACAGCGCGAAGAGGCTCTGGTGGTAGGCGATCGCGCAGGGCGCCGGGCTGAGGCGCAGCGCGGTCAGCCGCGCATCGGGCAGCTGCTTCAGGCGCGCGCGCTGGAAGCGCGTCAGGGTGGGCTCACCGACGATCGCGCTGCCGCTCTCCTGGCCGCCCGGGGTCTTGAGCGTCCATTCGACCATGGTGCCCTTACGGCCTTCGAAGCCGGGCGACATGAGCGGGAAGTCGGGCGTGATGCTGGTGATCTCGAGCGAGCGATCGCCGCCGCTGACCGCCTCGACGGTGCGCTCCTTGACCCGCAGCGCGGTGCTGAGCACGCGCGCGCCGGTGGCGTCGGTGGCGCTCAGCCGCTCGGGCTCTGCGACCACTGCGGGGTAATCCTTCAGCCAGCTGGTCGGCTGGCGCCCCTGCAGGGTGTACTGGGTGAGCTCCGGGTGGTCTTCGATGAGGGTGGCCGTGAAGGGCTTGGCGTCGGGGAACTGCACGTTCACCATCACCGCCCACGCCTGCTGCTCCTTGCCGCCCGAGAGCACGCTCCAGTGCGGCAGCACGCCCTCGACCTTGACCACCGCGCCGCCCATGCTCTGGGTGTAGCCGGGATTGGGCAGCAGGCGGCAGCTGCCGAGGGTGCTGGTGAGGTCGATGTAGTGGCGCAGCAGCAGCGCCTCGCCCTCGACCTTGCAGGCGAAGTAGATGGTCGCGGTCACCACCATCGAGACCACCCCGAGGTGGGTGAGGTGGGCGCCGGCGCGCGACCAGCGCCAGGGGATGCGCACCAGGCTGGCGGTGGTCAGGCAGGTGCACAACGCGCCCCACAGCAGGAGCGAGACCCAGCCGTTAAACCATTCCATCTCGTTGACTTCGAAGCGCTGGCGCACCACGAAGCCGGCCGAGCCGACCGCCTGGTGGATGAACACCACCACCAGCAGGGAGAGCGCGACCCACGGGCTGGACAGCGCCAGCGCCAGGCGGCGCAGGGGTGCGGCGGCGCCGGCAGCGTTGGCGGGTGCCGCGGCGGCGGCGTCAGGGGGGGCGGCGGCGGTCACTGAGGCCCTCGGCGGTGGAGCGTCCAGGGTAGTGCTGTGCGCAGCCGCGCCAGTGTCATCAGCGCCGCTTCTGACAGGGGCCGGCGGGCGCTGTCAGTGGCGGCGGGAACGGCTATGATGCGGGCGTCCCGCCACCCCGGCGGCGGGCAGCGGAGGAACGATGACCGATCTCATTCCCGTGCTGCTCGGCACCAAGGGCCTGGCCGAGGGCGAGGTCTTCGCCCTGCCCGCCGCCGGCGAACTGGTGCTCGGGCGCAGCCGCCAGTGCTCAGTGAGCTTCCAGCGCTTCCGCCGCTTCCTCAACCTGAGCGCCGACGAACAGAAGCTGCGCGACTCCTACAACAGCGCGGTCAGCCGCCGCCACCTCCTCATCCGCCCCGTCGGCGGCAGCACGGTGGTGCTCGAGAACCTCTCCAAGGGCGGCAGCTGGATTGACGAGCAGCGTTTCGACGGCATCCGCGAGGTCGACCTCGCCCAGCGCGCGGTCACGGTGCGCCTCGGCCAAGCGGTCGAGACCTTCCAGCTCACCCTGCTCGAGCGCGTGGCGGTCGAGGTCCTGCTCGCCAAGCTCGGCTCGCCGCGCCCGGCGCCGGTGCCGCTGCCGGGAGTGCCCGATCCGGTCGAGGATCCCACCCCGCAGCAGAACCTGGTGCCGCCGACCGGCGCGCTCACCCCCAATCCCGGGCACACCCCGCGCTCGGGCACGCGCAAGCTGCGCGAGCCGACCCCGCCGCCCGACCTCGAGGCGAGCCGCTACCTCTAACGCATGCTGCTGGGGCCATAATTCGGCCCGTCCCGCATCCGCGCCAGCGCCGGCGCGCCACATTGCGCGCGCGGGCGAGCGCGCACACTTTCCGCCATGCCGACGTTCACCGTGCCCGCCTCGACCACCAATCTCGGTCCCGGCTTCGACTGCCTGGGCATGGCGCTGGGCGCCGCCAACCGCATCAGCGTCGAGGCGGTCGAGGGCGGCGGCGACCAGGCACCGGGCAGCGGCGAACCCGGCCTGGTGACGATGGCCGCTGCGGTGCGCGCGGCGTGCAGCGTGCGCTGGGGCGTCGCGCTGCCAGGCTTGAGCGTGCGCGTCGCCGGCACGGTGCCGATCGCGCGCGGCATGGGCAGCTCCTCGACCATCCTGCTCGGCTGCGCCGCCGCCTGCCAGCGCTTCGCCGGACGGGCCCTGGACAAGCCCGAGCTGATGGACATCGCCGCCGCCCTCGAGGGCCACCCTGACAATGTCGCCGCCGCCTGCCTGGGTGGCTTCACCGTGGTCGCCGTGCTGCCTGGCGGCCTGCGCTGGCAGCGCTTCGCCATCCCCGACGACCTCGTTGCGGTGGTCGCCATCCCACCCTTCGAGGTCAAGACCAGCGCGGCGCGGCGCATCCTGCCGCCCGAGCTCAGCCGCGCTGACGCGGTGGCCAGCCTCAGCCGCACCGCCCTCATCACCGCCGCGCTAGCGCGCGCGCGCCCCGCCGAGCTCAATGGGCTGTTCGATGACGCCTGGCACGAGCGTTTCCGCGCCGACCTCAACCCCGGGCTGCGCGAGGCGCGCGCCGCCGCCGAGCAGGCCGGCGCCTACGGTACCATCCTCTCGGGCAGCGGCAGCACGGTGCTGAGCTTCGCCGCCCGCGCCGGTTCCGCGGCGGTGCAGGAGGCGGTGCGCGCCAGCTACCAGGCGCGCGCGGTCGCCGCCGAAGTGCGCATCCTGCCCTTCGACAATACCGGGCTCTGCGAGAGCTGAGGCACGGCAGCGCCGGCGCGCGCCTATTGGCGGCGCTATTGCCGGCGCTATTGCCCGCGCTATTGCCGGCGCAGGCGCAGGGTGAGGGTTCGCACCACGCCGTCCTTGCCCTGGATCTTGAGTTCCAGCTGGTCGCCGACCTCAAGCTTCACCAGCGCCTTGAGCCAGTCGATCTTGTGCGCCAGCGCCCGCGCGTTGGCGGTGATCAGGATCTCACCAACCTTGATCTTCGCCGCCGCCGCCGGGCTGCCATCGTCGATGCCGTCGACCACGATGTGCCCGTCGGCCTCGTCGATGCTCAGCCCATGGTAGGGCCGGCCGGGGATGACCTGGCGTACCGCGGGGATGCTGAGCTCGAGCGCGGCGCCGGCGCGCGACACCGTCACCGCGATGGTGGCGCCCGCCCGCCAGGGCAGCGAGGCGAACAGCCCGAGCGCGGTGGCGGGCGAGATCGCCGGGCGCCCGGCGATGCGCTCGAGGCGGTCGCCGGCCATCAGCGGGGTATCGCCCGCCTGTTCGACGCGCACGCCGTGCTCGTCGGCGGCCAGCTCGACCCCCTTGGGCAGGCAGCAGTGGTGGACGTAGCCGCCACCGGCCTCGCGCAGCAGGGGCAGGAAGGCGGCGAGCTGGGTACTGGCGATGGCCAGGCCGATGCCGCTGTTGATGCGGAAGCCGGAGACGGTGCGGATCTGGCCGTTGATGCCGAGCAGGCGCCCGCGCGTGTCGAACAGCGGGCCGCCGGAGTTGCCGGGATTGACCGGAGCGTCGCCCTGCACCGCGTCGGTGTAGTCGCCGCGCACGATGCGCGCGGCGCTGAGCACGCCCTGGGTCAGAGTCGGCACGTCGTCGAGGTCGCCGAGCCCGAAAGGGTTGCCGATCGCCACCACTGGCTCGCCCACCACCAGGGCGTCGGCGGGGGCGAGTTCGACGTGGGGCAGGTCGCCGGCGGCGACGATCTCGAGCAGCGCGATGTCGCCCACCGGGTCGGTGCCGAGCAGGCGCGCCTCGCGCTGGCTGCCGTTGGCGAAGCGCACGCTGTAGTCTTCGATGCCTTCGATGACGTGATTGTTGGTCAGCACCAAGCCGTCGGCGCTCACCACCACCCCGCTGCCGGTGCCGACGAAGACGTAGGCGGCGAGCAGGCGGGCGGAGAAGGAGCGCAGGTCGCCGCGCATGCTGGGCGCTTCGCCGCCCCAGCCCGCCGCAAGCGCGGCGGCGAGCAGCAGCAGGGCCAGCCTCATTCGTGCTCCTGGATCAGGCGCAGCTCGACCGTGCGGGTGAGCTCCTTGCCGTCGCGCCGCAACACCACCGCCACGCGGTCGCCTTCATGGTGGCGCAGCACGGTGCGCTGGACGGTGGCGATCGAGAGCATCTCGCGCCCATCGATGCTGAGCAGCTGGTCGCCGGCCTGGATCCCGGCGGCGGCGGCGCCGCCCTCCTTATCCACCACCTTGATGATGATGTGCCCGTCGACCGGGTCGTCGAATATCACCCCGAGCATGATCCTGGCGGGCGTGCGCGTGGTGCGGCCCTGGATCAGCCCGGGCAGCACGCGCAGCACCGCCGCGCTGTCGGCGAACATCGCCACCCCCGAATTGATCGCCCACGGCATGCGTTCGTCATGGGGTCCGAGCATCACCACCATGCCGACCAGCGCGCCGCCGGCGTCGACCACCGCGCCGCCGAGGCTGCCGTAGTTGACGCGCGCATCGGTCTGGGCGAACTCGGTGGTGGCCAGCTGGCGCCGGCGCGCGGTGGCCGAGATCACGCCGGAAGTGAGGGTGTAGCCGGCATCAAGGCGGTGGCGCGCTACCACCCCGAGCGGGGCGCCGATGACCAGCTGGGGGCTGCTCGCGAGCACCACCTCGGGGAAGGGCAGCGCGCGCTCGGCGCGCAGCAGCGCGAGGTCGAGCGGGAGGTGGCAGGCCACCACGCGCACCGGGATCGCCTCGCCGCCCGGCACCAGCACCCGTCCCTGCTCGGCGTCGCCGTGCAGGTTGCTGCAGGCGGTGAGCAGCAGGCCGGCGGCGGCGTCGATCACCAGCGCGCTGACCGGCTGGTCGGTGTAGAACATTTGCTGCTGGTGGTAGTACTGGTCCCACCAGCCCTGCACGCGCTCGCGCTCGTAGGCCGGGGCCTCCGCCGGCAGGCGGCCGGGGCGCTGGATGGGCTCGGGGTTGCCGACTCCACCCGGGCGCTCGAAGTAGACCAGCGCCACCGAGCGCGCCACCGCCGCGGCGGCGGTGGCCAGCGCGCTGGCGGTATCGTCGCCGCTGGGTGCGGGCGGGTGCAGCGGGAGCGTCAGCGCGAGGTCGGCGAGCACGGCGCGGATGGGCACCGCGGTGCCGAGGCGGCGCTCGCGCGCGGTGCCCAGGCTGACCAGCCCGAGCAGGCGCCCGGCGCTGTCGAGCAGTGCGCCGCCCTGGTTGCCGTCGTTGACCGCGGCGTCGGTCTCGAGCACCGGTCCGCGGTAGTCGCTGAGGATGCGCCCGCCGCGCCCGCGCACCGGCGGGCTGTCGGCGGCGATGTCGTAGATGCCGCTGATGAGGCCGCGGCTGATCGCCGCCGCGCCATCCTCCTCGAGCGCGCCGAAGCTGTTGCCGGCGGTCCAGGCGCGGTCGCCGACATGCAGCAGGGCGTTATCGGCGAGCTCGAGCGGGTGGCAGAGCGCGGGTGGCAGGTCGTGGATGCGCAGCAGCACGGCGGTGGTGGTGCGCCCGCGGCGCACCACCTCGGCGGTGCGCGTCTGGCCGTGTCCGAGCTGGACGCTGACACTCGCTGCCGGCTCCTTGCCGGCCTCCTCGCCCGGATGCGCTCCGGGCATCGCCTCGGAGAGGGTCAGCGCCAGGCCGTCGGCAGAGATAAGCACCGCCGAGCCGCCGCAGGGCACCAGGTCCTTCTCGCTAGCGGGCAGGGCGAACACCCCCAGCGGTGCATCCATGCCCAGGGCGCCGCCCGCCACGGCGATGCCGAGCAGGAGCGCCGCGAGCGCCGGAAGCGCCGGGAGCGCCGGGAGCGCCGGGAGCCAGGTGGCGACCGTTGAGCGGAAGGCCATAACCCATGATACTTCGCATCGCCCCCAGGGAGCAAGAGGCAGCTCGGCAAGCTTGCGCTGCACTGCCACTCACCTCCGCCGGAGCGCCCTGTCGCGCCGGGCGGACCGCTCAGAAGCCGCGCCCGAGGAAGCCGAGGTCGAGCGCGAGCAGGCGGCAGAGCAGGGCGAGGGCGGCGGCGGGCGGGGGGGCGGTCTTGAGGAACAGCACCAGCACGGCGCCGTCGAGCTGCACATGCAGCAGCTCGGGCAGCTTGACCTGGCTGAGCTCGCGCGGCAGCGGCCCGGCGAGGTGCAGGCGCAGCTGGCGCTCCTGGACCTCGATGCGCACCACCCCGAGCTCGGTCGCGCGCAGGCGGATGGCGCGCAGCTGGAAGAGGCGCGCCACCGGTTCGACCATCGGGCCGTAGCGGTCGCGCACCGAGCGCGCGATGGCGCCGAGGTCACCCAGCCGGCGGCAGGAGTCGAGCTGCTTGTGCAGCTCGAATTTGAGCGCCGGGGTCTCGAGGTAGGTGTCGGGGATGTAGGCGTCCAGGCCGAGCACCACGATGGCCTCGCCGCCATGGGTGGTGCCGAAGGTGGCGGCAGGGGCAGCGGCGGCAGGCGCCGTGCCTGCTCGCCGGGCGGTCGCGGGCCCGGCGGCGGCGGCGGCCTGGGCGGCGGCCTGGTTCTTGGCGCGCGCGACTGTCTCACCGAGCAGGCGGGTGTAGAGCTCGTAGCCGATGGCGTCGATCTGCCCGCTCTGCTCGGCGCCGAGCAGGTTGCCCGCCCCGCGCAGCTCGAGATCGCGCATGGCGAGCTTGAAGCCGGCGCCGAGCTCGGCGTACTCCTGGATGGCGTTGAGGCGCTCGCGCGCCTCCTCGGTCAGCTCGCGGTTGCCGGGGGTGAGGAAGTAGGCGTAGGCCTGGCGGGTGAAGCGCCCGATGCGCCCGCGGATCTGGTGCAGCTCGGCGAGGCCGAAGCAGTGCGCGTTGTTGACGAACAGGGTATTGGCGTTGGGCACATCGATGCCGCTCTCGATGATCGAGGTGGTGACCAGGCAGTCGAGCTCGCGGCGGCGGAAGGCGTCCATCACGCGCGCGATGCGCTCCTCGTCCATTTGTCCGTGCACGGTGTCGAGGCGCAGCGCTGGCACCAGGCGCGCGAGGCGGAAGGCGATGCTGTCGAGGTCCTGCACGCGGTTATGCACCACGAATACCTGGCCCTGGCGCTCGCGCTCGCGCTCGAGCGCGTGGCGGATGAGCTGATCGTCCCACGGCGCCACCCGCGTCTCCACCGCCAGGCGCTCGGCAGGGGCCTCGGCCAGCACGCTGATGTCGCGCAGGCCGAGGAGGGAGAAGTGCAGGGTGCGCGGGATCGGGGTGGCGCTGAGGGTGAGCACGTCGGGCGGCTGCATCGCCGCATGGTCCGTCCCCGTCGCCGCGCCCAGGACGCCGGTGGCGAGCGCGCGCAGCTTCTCCTTGTGCTTGACCCCGAAGCGGTGCTCCTCGTCGATCACCAGCAGGCCGAGACGGCGGAAGCGCAGCTTGTCGTTGAGGATGGCATGGGTGCCGATCAGCACATGGACCTCGCCAGCGGCCACCTGGGCGATCACCTGGGTGCGCTCGGCGCCGCTGCGGAAGCGGCTGACCCCGGCGACGGTGAAGCCGCTGCCGGCGAAGCGCTCGCCGAAGCTCTCGATGTGCTGCTCGGCGAGCAGGGTGGTGGGCACCATCACCGCGACCTGGTAGCCGGAGGCGCAGGCTTTGAAGGCGGCGCGCATCGCCACCTCGGTCTTGCCGAAGCCGACGTCGCCGCACAGCAGGCGGTCCATC
>JAYVMM010000969.1:0-4263 GCA_043758975.1 Planctomycetota bacterium
CGTCGACTACGAAGCAGGAATCACACCGTGCTCAAATGAGTACACCGTGAACAACGGCGCCTTTGTCTACCTCCTGCGCTGCCGCGACGGCTCGCTCTACTGCGGCTGGACCAACGACCTCGTGCGGCGGCTGACCCGCCACAATGCCGGCACCGCCGCCGCCTACACCCGCGCGCGCCGCCCGGTGGCGCTGGTCTGGCACGAGGCCTGCCCCGACCGCAGCGCCGCGCTCCGGCGCGAATACGCGATCAAGCAGCTGGCGCGCCCCGACAAACTGCGCCTGGTCATGGAGGCGGCGGCGAGGGCGGCGGCGGACAGAGCCAACGGCGGCGGCGGACAGAGCCAACGGCGGCGGCGAGGGCCGTCCGGCACGCGCCTCCGGCGGTCGCGCGCCGGCTGAGCGCGGGCAGCGCCTGGCGGTCCGCCCGGGGTTGGCGCTTGGCACCAGGCTTCTCGGCGCCAGGGTGGGGCGATGGGCATCCAGGAGCGCATCGCGGGTCTGATCGCCGAATTTGCGGCAATGGGCGGCTGGGAAGCGCGCTACAAGCTGATCATCGAGCGCGCGCGCCGGCTCGCGCCGATGCCCGACGCGCTCAAGACCGACGCCAACAAGGTACGCGGCTGCTCGAGCACGGTGTGGATCCACGCCAGCTGCGCAGACAATCTGGTGATCTACCTCGCCGACAGCGACGCGGTGCTGGTGCGCGGACTGGTGGCGCTGCTGATCGAGGTCTACTCCGGCAGCCCGCCCGAGGAGATCCTGCGCAGCCCGCCGACCTTCATCGAAGGGCTGGGCCTGAACGTCAACCTCTCGCCCAACCGCGCCAACGGGGTGACTGCGATGGTGCGGCAGATCATGATCTACGCCCTCGCCTTCACCGCCAAGCGCGGCGGCGGCGCGCCCGCGGGCGGGGGCTAGTCCGCGGCGGTGCGCCGCTCCCGCCCGCCGCGCGGCAGGTGCACCAGATAGATAGCCCACCCTACTGGCGAAGGCCAGGCCCGGCGCCACACTGCCACCATGCTCGAGCACGAGATCTACCAGCCGGCCCGCCCCGCCGCCGATGGCCAGCCGCGCTGGTGCCTGGTGCTGCACGGGCTGGGCGACAGCATGGACGGCTGGAAGCCGGCGGCGCCGCTGTTCGCGGTGGATGGCCTTGGATTCATCTTCGCCAATGCCCCCGACTCCTACTACGGCGGCTACAGCTGGTTTGATCTCTCACCCGACCTCAGCCCCGACCCGACCCAGATCAGGCGCAGCCGCGCTGCGCTACACGAGCTCATCGCCCACCTCCTGCGCCAGCTCGGCATCACCCCCGAGCGTCTGCTGCTGCTCGGCTTCAGCCAGGGCAGCCTGATGGCGGTCGATCAGGCGCTGCGCGCCGACCGGCGCTTCGCCGGGGTGGTCGGCATCAGCGGCTTCATGGCCCTGCTCGAGGAGTTCCCCGCCGACTTCGGGCCCGCCGCGCGCAGCCAGCGCCTGCTGCTCACCCACGGTACCCACGACGAGCGTATCCCGCTCGCCTTCGCCCGCCGCCAGCGCGACCAGCTCATCGCCCTAGGCGTCACGCCGACCTGGAAGGAGTACGCCAAGGGCCATAGCCTCGACCAGGCTCGCGAGGTCGGCGACATCCGCGCCTTCATCCAGGGCTCGTTCCCCGCCCCGGCAGTTGCTCCTTGACCTCACGGCTGGCGCCGCACCCTCACGCGCTCAGCACAACCCAGAGGACCATCACCCATGAGCAGGCAGTACAACAAGGTCGAGAAGCGCCGTCGTCGCGAGCGCCGCAACAAGCGTCAGCAGACCAAGCTCAAGACCGAGCTGGCGGCCAAGAAGAAGAAGTAGCCGAGAGCAGCGACCGCTACGACGGTCGGCGGCTGAACCGGGGAAGCACGCCGTCAGCGCACCCAACAGCCGCCCGCGGTCGCCTCGTCGCCGCACCTGACATCCCGGCCAAGCGCTCGGGATGTTTGCTTTGAAACTGCTCTGGGATTGACGCCGCGATTAGCGATAGGACAGCGTGGCGGCGCCTGGCTCCTGCTGCTGCCCGCGCGGCAGCAGCCATCTCGGCAGGTCTAGTGCTGTGACCTGCGCATCCTGCTGCCAGGGCAGCGCGGCGAACAGCAGGTCCAGCACCTCTGGCGCGCGCTGCGCGAGCGCCGCTTCGAACGCCGGGTAGGCCGCCGGCAGCGCGCCGAAAGAGCCTTCCTCGGCGGAGCCGAAGGGACCGATGAAGGGGTTGGCGGGTTCATGCCGCTCGAAGCAGCCGCCCAGACCCGCCGCTGCGCACCCCAGCAGCAGCCAACCCGCTGCGCGCGCACCTCCGCCGGCTCCGGCCATGTGGACTCCCCCCTCGCGTCGACCCTAGGCGCCGCAGGCGCGCGGGCAACGTCGTGTCGCCCCGCTCGCCGCGGCTGTGCCACCAGGGCGCCGCCGCGGCGGTGAGAGCGCTTGCCCATCGCCGGCGAGTGCCACCCTGCAAGCATGATCCGCGGTCTGCGCGTCGGCGATGCCGTCATCTTGCAACGGCTGTGCGGCGCGGACAGCCGCCTGTACCTGCGCCTGGGCGCACTGCTCCAGCACCATTTCAGCATCACCGCCGCCGCCCTCGAGGCCGCCCTCGGCCACCCCGGTGCACGCGGGCTGCTCAGCGACCGCCGGCTCAATACCATCGACCAAGCCGGCTTCGCCGCCCTGGTCAGCGAGGCCGGCGCCGGCGGCCTCGGCCTGCTGCTGTTCGCCGAGGGCGACAGCGCCGAGCCTGCTTGGCGGGTGGTCGCACTTGACGACGAGGTCGGCAACCCGCTGACGCAGCAGAGCGAGGAGGTCGCCGCCACTACTGCGACTGCCGAGCCAGCGCTCAGCGAGATGGTGGCGACCCTGAGCCCGGCGCTGCGCGCGCCGGTCGAGGGCCTGCTCAGCGCACGCGCCGACGACCAGCGCGCCGCCGCGCTCGAGCAGCTGCGCTATGCCATGCCGCCGCTGACGGTGGTGAGCGACCTCATGCCGCTGCTGCTCGCCGATGCCGCCGAGCTGGTGCGCGAACGCACCATCGGCCTGATGGTGGCGGCGGGCGCGCACGTCGCGGTGATCGACCTGGTGCGGGCGCTGCAGCGCCGCGACGAGGCGGCGATGGCGCGCGTCGGCGAGGCGCTGGCCAACCTCAGCGGGCCGCAGCGCGAGCTGAGCGTCGCCGCGCTGGCGGCGAGCGCCCAGCGCGGGCAGATCTCCCCCGGCCTGGTCGCGCTGTGCGAGCGCCTCGCCAGTCACCTCATCGGCTACCGCCACCTCGAGCGCCTGCTCGAGATGCTGCTGGCGACGCGCGTCAGCCTGCTCGCCCTGGTGCGCGCGCTGCAGGAACTCGACCCCGAGCTCATCGACGGCATCCTGCGCCGGCAGTTCGGCCATGGCGCCGAGTCCGACGCCACCCTGGTGACGCTGCTGGCGGTGCCCGGGCACCAGGGCGACGACGCCCTGCTCACGCGCGGCGTCGAGCTTCTGCTCTCCGCTGATGAGGCCCCGCAGGAGCGCATGGCGCTCGCCAGTGCGCTGCGCCGGCTCGATGCCGGGCACCAGCCGCCGCGCCTGGCGGCGCTGATCGCCGGGCGCACCAGCGAGATCCCGCAATCGCGCGACACCAGCGTGCATTGGCTGATCGCCGAGTGCTGCCGCGACGGCACGGTGGCGCCGCCCACCGCCGAGCTGCTCGCCGTGGCGCTGCGCCGCCTGCTGCGCGACTCCCCCGGTCCACACCTGGTCGCCGCCCTCGATCAGCAGCTGCCGGCGCTGATCCCGGCCTCCGACGCCGCGCGCGCGGCCCTGGTCGAGCCCTTGGTCGAGGTGGTCGCACGCTTCCGCGACGAACGCTCGCGCGACCTCGTCGCGCAGTGCCTGATCGGCATCGGCGCGCCCGCCACCTCCACCCTCTGGCTGCTGCTCGAAGAGCACCCGCACCAGACCGTGCGCCTGCTCGCCACCGAGCTCCTGCCCACCCTGCTCGCACCGGCCCCGCCCACCGCCCGCCAGCTCTCCGCCCACCGCCTGCTCAGCGGGCTGGCGCGCGCCAGCCAAGGGATCGAGCGCGGCGCGCTGGTCACCGCCGCAGCCCAGCTGGCGGCCAGCGCCGAGGTCGACAGCGGCCTTTGCCTGCAGGTCGACAGTGCCATCCGCAGCCAGGGTGACTGGGGCATCGATGCGCTTGGCCTGCTCGCCGCCGGAGCGCACCTGCCCGCCGAGCGGCGCAGCGAGATCATCGACCAGCTGCT